>NZ_LNDC01000136.1 GCF_001870905.1 Geitlerinema sp. PCC 9228 | reverse complement strand
TCATCGCTGAGGCTGTAGGTAACTGTATCGCTGATATCGGGGTCGCTGGAACTGGCAGTAATCCCCACACTGGTGCCGTTGCTGGCATTTTCCGCTATTTGATTGTAGCTGCTGTCGCTATCTGTTGGGGTAGTGGGTTTTTGATTTTCTACAGCTCCAATGTCAACTGTGCCAACTTTTCTTGTTTCTCCTCGTTGATCGAGTGGTAAAGTTTCGCTAGTATCGCTATTGTCATTTAAATCCGCATTGTCTTCTGGAATTGCACTGTCCTCTCCTGCATTAACAGCTATGCTATTAGCTGGTAATAGATGAGTTTTTGTTGAACCGCCATTATCTGTAAGATTTCCTAAACTTGGATCGCTACTGTCAATAGTTCCACTTCCTTGTGGAGATGGAATGTCGTAGCTTTCAATAATATTTTTTCCTTCGATAGTTATTGTGCTTTGGCCATCTTCATCAAAGTCAGCATATCCGGAACCAGAATCTATAGAATTATCAGCTATAATTGAATTGGTAATGGTAAGATCGGTGGGGTTACCACTATTCTTAAGTTTATTTTTGATATAAACGCCACCACCAGACTCATAGGTACTATTCCCAGCGATAGTAACGTGTGTAAGTTTTAGAACCGGATCGCCATCCTTCTGTTCGACATATAAGCCACCTCCTACACCTTCTTCATTTCCATTTGTGTCTGAAAAAGCAGTATTATTAGAAATAGTACTGTTAACGATAGTTACCGTACCATCATAATTGTTGATTCCTCCTCCAGTTGATATCGCATCATTCGCATCATCTGTATCGCTTGCATAATTATTAGAAATAGTACTATTGTAAATATTAAGAGTACCTTGCTTATTGGCAATCCCTCCACCATCGCTATAATCGCCATCGGCAGTATTTCTGGTTACCGTACTATTTTTGATAGTGACTGTACTATCGTAGTTAAATATGCCACCTCCATCATCACCACCACTTACATTGCCTCCAGTAACTTTTACATTTTCTAAAGTTAAAGTTCCTCCATTTAGTACATGAAAGACGCGATCGCCCAATCCGCTTGCATCGATCGTAGTTGTGTTAGCAGAATCTCCAATTATCGTTAATTCTTTACCATTGATATCTAAATCGCCTTTTTCTCCATCATTCTCGTTTCCAGTAATCGTAAGTTCGTAGTTGTATGCTCCAAGATTAATCGTGCTTCCATCAGGGGAGGTTACAATAGCTTCTCGTAAAGATGTATCACTATTAGAAGTATCGTACTCATCACTGGTTATATCAACAGAAACGAGGCTACCAGTATAAGTTTCCTGAATATCTCTTGAAAAAGCTATAGAAGTAGAAATTTTCCCAGTACCAAATTCTAGTTCCCAGTTTTTGCCGGTATCTGTATTCCCAACTGGCTTGGCAGAAGCAGCCACTTGCATCCCGGAAAGTTGTTCTAAAAGCTGAATAAACCAATTTCCTGCTGGAGTGGCAGCTACCTGACACCCATAAACCAACAACTCGGCATTTTCCGCTAGAACCTGACGCCATTGTTGCAGTTGCTGGTAGTATTTCGGTAATGTTTCCAAGCTTAACCGACTGTTCCCTAAGTACAAACAACCGGGAGAACCGTGGGAAACCAGGTGGATGGCTTGGTAGCGAGTTGGTACATCCTCGGAAGCTTTTGCCTGCAGAACTTCCGTGATTTGCTCGATGCCATCGCGATCGCGATCTAAGACAATCGGCTCAATGCCAGTTATAACACCTGCTGCTAAATATTGGTAATCTTCTACCCCCGAATCGATAAAAGCAATTTCCCTTTTGGAGAACAAGCCTTGACTTCGAGGGATTTCCGTTGCTTGGTCGGTTATAACAGCGGTGAATTCCATAATTCTTAAAGGATCTGATTTGCTACAACCCTATGCTCCAAATTTTACCGATCGCTACCTACGGTTGGAGCTATTTTTCCGCTCAATTCTGAAAATTTTTCGCAGAATTGTAACTTTTTGTGAACTGCCTCCTAAAAACAGTAGCCTAGCCTTTTGCGTACCCAATTGCATTTCCAGTATAGATCGCCAACCCGAGCGGAAGAACAATACAATATAAAGATTTCTCCCTATCCCGTACAAATTCCGATAAAGAATTGATGAAACCTTCGCCAACTCTAGGTGTCCCCAAACACAAAAAAAGTGGAAGCGGCCGTGACGAAACCTATGGTGCGATCGCAAGAGATCTCATAGGATTTCAGTACCATTGGCCAATCTTCCACCTTAAAAAAGAGATTTTCAAGCAAAAATACCTAAAACGCTCTAAAAACGCTCTACAGAGCATTCATTTGTTGGAAATCCTCCTCCGTTATCTCGTCTGCCTGCACCCCTACGAGACTGGCTAGGGTTTGCTCCCCAAGAGAAATAGAAACACCCACATCGGTGGAAGCAATCGTAAGTTGTGAGAAACTCAACCCACCAACCAAGCGTAGGGAATCCACGCCATCTTCAAAGTCTTCTACCGTATTGCTACCAACACCAGGTCGCAACAGGAACCTGTCACTGCCTTCGCCGCCGATAAGCGTGTCGAACCCTAAATCGCCACTCAGCAAGTCGTCGCCTGCACCGCCGGTAATGATATCTTCGTTTTGACCACCAAAGAGGGAGTCATTACCATCACCACCGGAGAGTTCGTCGTTCCCCTGGTTGCCGAAGAGCAGGTCACCACCAGCTTCGCCGTTGACCGTGTCGTTACCTTGAGAACCGATGAGGATATCGCCGCCATCGCCACCGGAAACCAGGTCGTTGCCTAAATCGCCGCTGACAACGTCGTTGCCTGCACCGCCGGAGAGTTCGTCGTCATCCATACCGCCGAACAAGACATCGTTGCCGATACCGCCATCTAGGGAATCGTTACCAGCATTGCCAAAGATTAAATCGCTGTCTTCGCCACCACTGGCGCGATCGCTACCAAAACTAGCAACAATAATATCATTGCCGGCTGCTGCTGTGATGTCGTCGTCCCCTTCAGAACCTTCCAAGGTTTCTTCTTCGTCGCTGCCGGTTACCTCATTATCCGGTACGAAGGTATCGTCGTCATCATCATCATCATCATCGTCATCGTCGTCGTCATCGTCATCGGCATCTTCACCAACATCACCGTCAGTGTCGCCATCACCCATCTCCATATCGGGGTCTTCTCCGTCGTCTTCTTCCCCGTCTTCATCTTCAACGTCATCAGTCAGTTCCACGCTGACAGTTTTGTTGGAGACGAGGAAAGATTCGCCGTCAGAACCACTCCAACGGAAATCAACAGTTCCGGTAAACCCTTCGCTGCGTTCAACAATTAGCTGGTTAATCTGTTCGACGGTAATCACCTGTCCGACAGAAACCGTTTCTTCACCTAGGAGTAACGTTGCATTCTCCGGCAGGCTGTCGATGCGAATGGACTGTAGTTGCGACCCAGAAACGTTGCTGAAGAGTTCAAAGACCCGTTCAAAGGTGTTGACATTGAGTTCGATATTCTGAACCGAAACATTCCGCTGAATACTAACTCCCGTTACCTCAATGTCGATGGTTTTGCCAAACAGGCTAAACCGTTCCCCATCAGAAGCACTCCAACGGAAATTTACATTTCCCGTAAATCCTTCTCCGGGTTTTACCACCAACCGGTCAATGTCTTCTGCACCAATAATTTGCTTGGATGTAACCTCTTCACCACCTAGAAGCAAAGTAGCATTCTCCGGCAGGCTGTCGATGCGAATAGCTTCCAATTCCGACTCTTCCGAATCCTGGAACACCTGCGAGAAGATATTGAAATTGAGTTCGATGGTATTTTCAACAGAAATATTCTGTTCGATGTCAATGTGGTCGATACTAGGAGGTTCGTTACTGGGTTCGGTTTGCGGTTCTGGTTCTACCTCTACACTGAAAGTATCGGCAACTTCCAAACCTGCCTCATCTTCCGCTTTAACGGTGATATCAGCAACGCCAGCGTTTTGGAAGTTTAAGGAAAGCTTTCCTGTCTGTGGGTTGAAATCGGATGCAACCACATCCGAATTGCTACTTTCCACCGTGTAGGAAAGTGTGTTGCTTGCCTGTTCGGCATCGGTGAAAAATGAGAAGACGTTGATGCTTTGGTTGTCGTTAGCGGTGGCACTGATATCGTCAAACTCCTTGGCTAAGGTAGGAGCTTCGTTGACATCAGTAACCTCAATGGCGAAACTTTGTTCGCTGGTACCGCCACTGTCATCTTCGGTACGTATGCGAACGTTGAGAGAGGATTTTTCTTCAAAGTCAAAGGTTTCTGCGGTTACCAACTCGTTCCCGAAAATCTGGAACAAATTGTTATCGGTGTCTCCTTCTCCCTCTACCAGGCTATAGGTGTGGTTTTCGTCGTCAAGGTCTTTGGTGGTCAAATTCCCGACGGTGATAATTCCTTCTTGATTTTCCGCCACGCTGGTACTGTCGAGTTTGGTAAGCAGTGGCGGAATATTACCACCAGTTCCCACGTGATAGAAGGTTGTCGAACCACTGACTTCGTTGGTGACAGCCAGCATAGGTTGATTAATGGGACTGTCTTCGGCGGCAATAAATTCCAATCCTTCTGGACCCAAGTCGCCAGCATTGCCGGATTCTGGCGATTCGCTGAAGTCGCGGTTGTTGATGTAGTTGGTGAAGGTGGGATTTTCTGGGTCGGTGACATCGTAGACCATGATGCCGCCGATGCGTTCCAAGCCGACGAAGGCATAGGTATTGTCGCCAATGACGCCGGTGGTTACGCCTTCTGGTTCCGGACCTTTGGCGTCGCTGCGGCTGTCGAAGTCGTTTTCGTCGTTGTCGGTATTGAAGTCGTCGGGGAACTGCTGTGCGGTAATTTGTTCGAAGTCGTTGCCGCTATCGTAAACTTGGTTGCCGTCGCTATCCCAAATGCTGAATGACCTGGCACCGTAGGAATATAGTTGCTCAAATTCTCCATCGCCATCGGTATCGCCGTCAATGGTGGATACGTCCAAGCGACCTAGGTTGGTTTCCTGTTGCAGCTGGTCGGCGTTGGGGAAGGCTTCGCTGTCGAGGGTTAAGTCTTCCACTCGTTCTTCTTCGTCTCGGGAGTCGCCTTCGTTGGCGGTAACCAAATACGTTTCGCCGTCGACGGTAAAGGAAGCAATGCTGTCTGGCTGGTACATTCCCAATACGGGGAAGGTGTCAATATCGATGTCGTCTTTATCGCTGACATCCAGACTGTTGCCAGGCTTGCTATGGTCTTTGGTTCCTAGGGGAAGAATGTCGGAGACGGAGTTGCTGTTGAGGTCTACTTTGGCAAGTGCGTTGTTTTCTTGCAGGGTTACCCAAGCGGTGTCGCCAGAGACGCTGATGTATTCTGGTTCTAGGTCTTCGGAGACGGATTTTCCTTTAAAAATACGAACGCCATCATTGACCAAATCTTCTTTCTGAGTGTTGAAGTCGGTAAAACCAGCTGCGGTGACGTTGTCTTGGCTGAGGTTACCAAGATTTTCTGGTATATCGATAATGCTGATGGAGCCTTCTGGATCGGCGGTATCGGTGGGTTCGGCTTCGTTGGCAACCAGCACTTTGCTACCATCTTCGGTAAAGGTAAGCATGTCTGGCAGCACACCTACCTCTACCTGAGCCAGGGGATTGTCACTTTCTGTTAGGGAGGTGTTGAAGAAGACGGCTTGACCGTTGGCGGTTCCATCTTCGGCTTCTACCGCGATCGCTAAGGTACCATTTTTTACATCAACGCTATTGGCTCCTTTGCCAAATGAGGTCACGTCGATGGCAAATTCTTTGGTGGGATTGGTGGGGTCGCTGGCATCGAGAATGTCGATGGTGTCGTCGTTGCCGTTGACTACGAACAAACGGTCGGTTTCTGGGTCGAAAGCCGCAATTTCTGCAGCTCCTTCGTCGAAAACGCCAGTTGTGAAACGACCCATTTCGGTTAAGACCAAGTCTTCGGTGGCTGTTGGTGGTAGGTTGAATCCGGCTACCAAGGGGTCGTGGTCGCTGGCGGCATCGGCAAATTCGCTGTTGGTATGGACAATATCTTCGCTGACAGCGTTTTTGAGGTTGTCGCTAACGAGAATGTGGTCCAGACTTTGGGAGTTGCCTTGGAAGATAAAGCTGTAGCGTTCGTTTTCTGGGAAGTTTTTGGTGAGGTTGTTTAAGCTGGAACCCAAGATTTCATCAACAGGGGAAACGAATTCAAATTCGTTCAAATCTCCCAATGCGACGACATTGGCGTTGGGGTTTCCGTTTAGAATTTCGTCTACGTAGTCTTTGACGGCGTTGGCTTGTTTGGTCCGTTCGTCGAGGGAACCGTTAACTTCTACCTCTTCTTGCCTTTCTTCAAAGGGTTGTTCGACGCCGAGAATGGGACTGCTACCTCCTTTGGAGGAGAAGTGGTTGTTTACCAGAGTTATCTGTTCTCCGTTGAATTCAAAGGTAGCAGATAGGGGAATGCGGCTGCCGAAGAAGGGGTTGTTTTCGTTTTCGGCTTGGTCTTTGGGGTCGGTGAGGGGTTCCACCGAATCTTCTACCAAATTTACTCGGTCTGGATTGTACAGGAAGGCGTTGCGAATGTTGCCGCCTGGCTGACCGCCGGTGGGACGGACGATTTCGCCGTCTTCGTTTTCAAAAGCAGGGACGATACCGGGAGTGTCGATAAATTCGTAGTTGGGACCGCCAGCGTTATCAATGGCATTGGTGAGGGTTTGCAGGGTTTGGTTGGCAGCACTCTCTTGGGTGATTTCGGCACCGTCGTTGTCTTGGATTTCTTGTAAGGCGATGATGTCTGGGGTGTTAAGATTGTCGGTAATTTGCTGCGCGATCGCTTCAAATCGACCATCCTCTACATCGTCATCTACTTCGTCGGGGTCTTGTTCGTCAACCAAGGTTACGTCTTCTTTTTTTGGGTCTAGATTGAGGACGTTGTAACTGGCAATGGTGATTTGTTCCCCGGTGGCTTCGATGTTGGTGGTTTCTGGTTCGATATCCGAGTTGGTGGCATTGAATGCTTGGGTGGGATGAATTTGGAAGTTGCCAAAGTCGTAGCTGATGACGCCGGTAACATCCCCCAACTGCGAACCGATGTTGATTTGGGGAAACTCGAAACCATCCGGTAGCAAATTTTCGTTAAAGTCGATTTGGACTTTTTCGGGATTGAAATCGTTGGGACTGATATTCAGCGTACCGCGATCGCTAATTCCAGTGGCATTGTTACCACCGTCAACTACTGTGAAAATCTCATCAAAACGATTGGTCGGACCCACAGCAACTGCATCTGCTGCTGTTACTCGCATCCCTTCCAGGGATTCAAAGAAATCGATGCCATCGGCATCTGGTTGGAATTCGCTAAAGTTGTCGTCTTCGATGTTTTCGGTGGGAGGGGTACGACCCGATTCGCCAATGACTGTTGCTTCGGGAAGGTTGTTGCCTGTGGAAATTTCCGTAATGTTGGAATTATCGGCGGTAATTTGCGTAGTGGATAGATTTCCCGTATCTTCGCCGCCAGGAAAAAATTCGCTTACCTCTCCTTCTACTTTTACTTCATCACCAGCACTAACGCTGGGAGAAGAATTGGTAAACACGAAAATACCATCAGATGTGGCTACATCATTATCACCGTTAGGGTCTTGTAAATAAAATCCGTTATCATCTACAGCCGTAACAATTCCCGAAGTCGTGACGGATTCGTCTTTAAAGGGAGATTGGTGACCTTTTCCTTGAATTGCGTAAACGGGTACGGTAATATCCCCCAAATCGTCGTTGTTGCGGGGTTCGATTTTAAAATTGCTAAAAGAATAGTTTAGCGGTCCCTGCAAGAATTCTAAAGTTTCGCCGCCGTTGGGGTTGAAGGTAATGGACCCCAAGTCATCCACTCGAACGGATCCAGAACCATCATCGATGGCAAACTCGCCAAAGTCATTATTGGGATCATCGGGGTTGGCGTCGGTGACTTCCACGTCTTCGGTACGAACGAAAACCGATTCCCACTTTTCCTGACCGACATTCCCTGTAGACAGAACTTCTGGTTCCGGCAATTCGTTGCCTTGGCTGAGAACCGTGACCGTTCCTTTGGCAATTTGCGTTAAGCCAAAGGACTCCTTTACTTCTCCTTCGACTTTAATTTCATCGCCAACTTCTAAATCAGTATTTGAATCAGTATTTGGTTGAAACAAAAACAGACCATTCCAAGGTCCGGTTCCGTCTTGGATAAAGACGCGATTGCCACCATCATAAATCCCTGTAACGATGCCGTTTGTGGTGACTGTATTCCCGACCTCTGGAGAATTGCCATCGGAATTGTTGGTATTTTGAATATCAAAAATACTGGTAGCCATGTATGCTTCTCCTCAATCTATGAGTGAGTGTGGTGTGGTTTTCTGAGCCAACAGATGTCAAGTTTGGGAATTTGTTTTCAGTAGATTCGGACCCATATACTGAAAACGACCAAAAAAAAAGCGGGGTAACGTTCCCCCCACCTCCAGAAATGGTGAACCCGTGTTTTGGTAAGAGCAAGCTAGATGGTGAATGAATATGCCGATAGGCTGCTGGATGAACGGATATCAAATGTTTCAAGAAGTGGAGGGTTCCTGAAGCAGGCGATTGGAAAAACGAAGACCCCTTGAGAACGCCAGTAGAACCAGTGCGATAGAGCAAAATGCCTGGAATTTATAGAATTCGGCAGTTTGTTCCGATTCCCAGTTCCTCAATCAAAGTATCCGGTGAAAATTAAGCTTTTTTTTAGAAAAGGTTAAAGTTTGGCTAAGAGAGGACTAGCTTCACAAAACTTATTGCAAAAGTTTTTTGATTTCTTGGATAATGGAGGTTCGCTTGTTGCTACCCCGCCGATTGGTCAAGACGCCGTGGCTGGGACCGAACAGAAAGGTCAGGGAAAATAAACCAAAAGCCACCAAAACAATCGCTGGACCCGAAGGCAAGTTGTAGTAGTAGCTTAAATACATGCCGCTGATGCTAGACAAAACGCCTAAAATCGCTCCCAATACCATGACTTGATGGAGGCGGGGAACTAGCAGATAAGCGGTAGAACTAGGAATAATCAGCATAGCCAGCACCAAAATCACGCCGACGGATTTCATGCTGGCAACCACGGTTAGGGCAATGAGAATGGTTAAACCAAAGTTTAGCAAATTGACAGGCAGACCGGCGGCTTGTGCTCCCAAGCGATCGAAGCTATAAAATAAAAGTTCTTTGTAGAGAAGAACCACGGCAGCAATGACGATAAACCCAATAATGGCTGTGTTGCGGGCATCTTCTGCTGTTACGCCTAAAATATTACCAAATAGAAAGTGGTTTAAGTCGATTTTATTTTTTTTCTGGATAATGGTAATTAGGGTAATCCCTAGGGCAAAGAAGGCGGAAAATACAATTCCCATGGCGGCGTCTTCTTTGATGGGCGATCGCGTATGGATCCAAGTAATCAAAATGGTACTCACAATCCCGGCAATAAAAGCACCCACAAAAATATTGCCCCCCAACAAAAAAGCGATCGCCAATCCCGGCAGCAACGAGTGGCTGATGGCATCTCCCAGCAAAGCCAACCGCTGTACCATCAAATAGCTACCCACCACAGCACAAATCAATCCCACCGTCACCGCCACAATTAGCGATCGCTGCATGAAACTGTACTGCAAAGGTTCTAAGAAAATCTCGAACATAACCAGATTGAAACTCCGCTATGCTACCTGTTCGGAGAAAAAGCTTACTTGACCGCCGTAAGCACGGTGCATGTTTTCCGGCTGCAACACCAAAGCGCGATCGCCACTAGCAATCAAATCTTGGTTCAATAAAATTAAATTATCAAAATTGGTAATACTTTCGCCCAAATCGTGATTGACCACTAACACAATTTTCCCTTCATCGGCTAACTCCCGAAATATATCAAACAAAATCCCCTCTGTTTTCTTATCCACCCCCACAAACGGTTCGTCCAAGAAAAAGATTTTTGCTTGTTGCGCCAGCGATCGCGCCAAAAACACCCGCTGCTGCTGTCCGCCAGAAAGTTCGCCAATTCGGCGATTGCGGTAGCCTTCCATCCCCACTCTCTCCAAAGCCTGCAAAGCAATTCGGCGACTCACACTAGAAAAACGACGAAACCAACCCGTATGCTTCACGCGACCCATCATCACCACATCCCAAACCGTCGCCGGAAACGTCCAATCAATTTGCGATCGCTGAGGAACGTAAGCAACCCGTTTCAACTGCACCTGCAAAGGCTGTCCCTGGTACATCACCTTTCCCTGACTTGCCGGAATCAACCCCAGCATCGCCTGCAACAGCGTACTTTTGCCAGCACCATTAGGACCAATAATCCCCGTCACCTTACCGGCTTCCACCTGGCAGTTAATATTCCGCAAAGCCTCTACATGGCGGTAGTGGACCCACAGCCGGTCGATGGCAATCCCTTCCCTGTTTGTCAACGTCTTCATGAAACCTCTCAGCTTATCCACTTCTCTCAATATACCAAAAAATGAAAAAAATATGATAGAAGAATGAAAAGATTATGAAAACACCAAGCAAAAATGAATTCATTCATACGCTATCTTGCAACCTCTCTGCCGCAAAAACTAACCGTAGGACTGTGCTTGCTGCCAGTGTTGCTGGGTGGCTGTACCCAATCCGACAGCAACAACCCTGCCAACAGCCATAACGACCTCCCCAACGTTGTTACCACCAGCACCATTTTGACCGACCTGGCAGAAACCGTTGGCGGCGACGACATCCAACTGTCGGGAATTTTAGAACCCGGTACCGACCCGCATATCTACGAACCTGTTCCCCAAGACAGCATTGCCTTTGAACAAGCGGATTTAATCTTGTACAACGGCTACAACTTGGAACCGAACTTAATCAAACTCATCAACGCCGCTGGCATCAACGCTAGAAAAGTTGCCGTTGCCGAAACCGTATCGCCGCTACAAGTAAAATCCGAGGAAGGAGAAAACCTAGAACCTGACCCCCACATTTGGGGAAGTGCCAAAAATGCTATCGTCATGGTGGAAACCATTCGCGATGAGTTGGTAGAACTTTCCCCGGAAGACCGAGAGGCGTTTGTCGAAAATACTGACGAACTGGTTACCGAACTGGAACGGCTGCACAATTGGATCCAACAGCAAATTGCCACCATTCCCGAAGAAAATCGGCAATTGATTACCACCCACGATGCTTTTGAATATTATGCCAATGCCTATGGGTTGGAAGTAACGGGAACGCTTATCGGTATCAGTACGGAAGAACAACCCAGTGCCAAAACCGTGCAACAATTGGTGGAAGCGGTGAAGCGAACCGATGCACCGGCGATTTTTGCCGAAACCACCATCAATCCCCAACTGATTCAGACTGTAGCGACCGAAGCTGGGGTAAAGTTGGCAGAACCGGCGTTATATTCTGATTCCATTGGACCGCAAGGGAGTTCTGCCGATAGTTATATCAAAATGATGGTTCAAAATACCAAAACCATTACGGAAAATTTGGGTGGCGAGTACGAATCGTTTCGTTAAGTGTCTCACAGGGATAGCAGACCGAACCAGAATGCTAAGCTGGCACTGGCGAGGGGAACGGTGAGATTGTCGATGCCTAGTTGGGAAATGGTTTCCAAACTTGCTGCCGCGATCGCCACCAGGGTAGCACTGACCCAGGTTTGCCAACAGTTACCTTGGGTGGCTAGTAGCAAAGAACTGCACACCACAAAAGACACCGCTACCATGGTCGTGGTACCTTCCCAACTTTTTTTATTTCCCAGAATTTTATATTTGTGGCGACCGAAATTTTGTCCTACCAATGCCGCCAAACCGTCTCCCCACGCCATGGTTAAAATACCAATGGCAGCGTATTGGGGTTGTTCTAGATGCCAGAAAGCCGCTACCAAAATGCCGATGCTGACGGCATAAAAAAATGTTCCCAAACTTTTGCGTCCGACGCTGTCAATGGCCGGTAAAATGGGGAACCAGTAGGATAACAGGGTGACGATGCTAGCCGCGATCGCTGCGGCAATGCCTAATTCCGCCGGTACTTGCAGCCACCATGCCAGCAAAATCACGTTGCCGGTGCCGATGTGAACTACTTTGCGGACCAATTCTGGGTTGGATGCTATCTGTTTGGCGATCGCGGCAGCCGCAAACACCAGTGCCAGCCACAAACCAACAGCCGTAATTTGAATCCCAAAACCAGGCGTACCTTCCAAAATTCGCAAAATGCCTAATTCTTCCTTTTGCAATGTACCATAGAATTAGCTTACGGATTTTTTAACGGCTTATGGGGTTCTTGCTAAATTCTATGCCATTATTTCGTTTTCTGGGAAAAACCCTCAAAATTCTCTTGATGTGGTTGATTCAGGCGTACCAACTGTTGGTTTCTCCCCTGTTGGGTCCACGGTGTCGGTTTTATCCCACCTGTTCCGAATACACTCTCACAGCCATCGAACGGTTTGGCATTGTTTACGGTAGTTGGCTGGCGGTTCGACGAGTGGTTCGCTGCCATCCTTTCCATCCTGGTGGGTACGACCCAGTTCCAGAAGCTTCCCATACCTGCCAGCATGGTTCCCACGGGGAAAGCAAACCGTCTCAAGATACAAAAAATACACCAATTTGTTGAGAATTGTAAAAAAAACGCTAAAAATAGAGAATTGACGTTATTGAAATTTTAGATTCGTGGCTTTGCAAAAAACGCTTTCCCTTGGCAAATGGGGAAATTTTCGCAACTGGCAGATAGATACTCTATGGCAAGATAGCCTGACCATATTTTGGGGAGACTGGCTGGATTTGCGAGTGCGGGTTCTCCAGGTCGCCGCATCTGGTTTGGTGGCACCGTTGATTTATATTTTGGCGTTTGGTTTGGGGTTGGGAAGTTCCATTCGACCGGGAATTGGCGAGAGCTATTTAGAATTTATTCTACCGGGGATGGTGGCTCTCTCTTCCATGACCATTAGTTTTACCGGTACGGTATTTTCTATTTGTGGCGATCGCTTGTATACCAAAACCTTTGAAGAGATGCTGCTGCTACCCATCCATCCCCTCGCCATGCATCTGGGGAAAATGATGGCTGGCGTGGTACGGGGATTGCTTACTTCCGGTTCGGTGTTGGTGGTGGCCATTCTATTTACTGGCAAGATTTGGAGCTTTCTCAATCCCTTGTTTTTGGGTCTTTTGGTACTCAATTGTGCTGTGTTTTCGGGATTGGGCGTTATTGTAGGATTGAAAGTGCAATCTCTGGAAACCGTGGGATTGTTTAACAATTTTCTCATCGTTCCCATGTCGTTTTTGGGAGGCACTTTCTTTGAACCCGCCGATTTGCCATCTTTGCTACAAACCGTCGTATTTGTCCTGCCTTTAACCCATACCAGCGTCGGCATGAGAGCTGCCGCCTACGAAATCTCGCAGTTTCCCTGGTATACGATTCCCATGTTACTTTTGTTCGCGATCGCCCTTTCTTTTATCGGTGCCTATCAATTTTCCCACCAACAAGATTGATGTTCATATCATAAAAAATATTTTTTGTCAAGGAGGGGGCAATGGCAAATCGCCCCCCTTTTTTATCCTAGTAGCGAGGAATGGAAGGATCCGCCATGCGAGCGTAGGCATCAATCCCACCCGCTACATTTTTCACGTTGGTGAATCCCTGCATTTGCAACCACTGACAAAGCTGTGCCGAACGCATGCCGTGGTGGCACATAGCAATGGTTTCTGCGTGGGGATCGAGTTCCTGCAAAAGTTGCTCTGCCAGCTGGCGGAACTGACTCAACGGAATCACGCGGAATCCTTCCAAACTAGCTAGAGAAACTTCTTGGGGTTCGCGTACATCGAGCAATTGCACCCAATCGCGATCGGGTGAATTGAGGCGTTGCTGTAATTCTTGGGGAGAAATTTCTGGAATGGACTGATTATCAAATAAAGCAACCATAGGCCACAGGTAGGTAGGAAACAACGAAACGAAACAGAGTGGTAAGTATTTTAACTTATTTTCGCCCTAAGCACCAAAATAAGCGGGTTCGTTCCCCGGTTTCCATTTGATATTACAGCCCATACTGGGTTTTTGGGTGGATGGCACTTCTCGGTCAAACAGAACCGCATCAATGGCAGCACGCAAATCCTTTCCAGTCACCGGTTCGTCGTTGCCGGGGCGACTGTCATCCAACTGTCCGCGATATACCAGTTTTCGGTTGCTGTCAAATAGGAAAAAATCAGGGGTGCAAGCAGCGGTATAGGCTTGGGCTACTTCCTGAGTTTCATCGTAGCAAAAGGGAAAGGTAAAATTCAGCTGTTGCGCCATTTCCTTGAGTTTCTCCGGAGCATCGTCGGGATGGGTTTCGATATTATTGGAACTAATGGCAACAATTCCCAATCCTTTACCGGCGTAATCCTGACCGATTTTCGCCAGTTCCTCTTTAATATGCTGCACGTACGGACAGTGGCGACAAACAAACATCACCAACAAGGCTTTTTGGTGGGTGAAGCTATCCAGCGAAATCGTGCCACCAGAAACGGTATCCGGAAGCTGAAAATCGGGTGCTTGCGTTCCCAAATCCAGCATGGTAGAGGCTGTAAGTGCCATAATCTCTCAAACTCCCCTCTAGGCGCAGTTCTACTTATGAAATATGGTAAACCAAAGCAAGGGGAAAGTGGTAGTTGGGTGGCAAAACTGATTTCAGCTGATGTGGCGCTTAAATCATAAAATCAAAGGGAATCGTAGTATTTTCATAAATCGCGATTCCGATTTCGTTAACCAGTTGAAATCCTATGGCTATTGGCTACGTTGCTCTCGTTTTACACGCTCACCTGCCTTTTGTCCGCCATCCAGAAAGCGATTACGTTCTGGAAGAAGAATGGCTGTTTGAGGCGATTACAGAAACCTATATTCCCCTGCTGCGGGTTTTTGAGGGGTTAAAGCAAGATGGCATTGATTTCAAGCTCACCATGAGTTTGACGCCAACGCTCATTTCCATGCTGCAAGACCCCTTACTGCAAAAACGCTACGACGAGCATTTAGCTCAACTGGAAGAACTTGTTGCCAAAGAAATCGAACACAATACCTATAATGGTCATATCCGCTATTTGGCGCAGCATTACGCTGACGAACTGAGCAAAGCTCGTGCCTATTGGGAACGCTATAACGGAAACTTGGTAACGGCGTTTGCCGAGTATCTCGACAGCAACCATCTGGATATTATTACCTGCGGTGCTACCCACGGCTACCTGCCTTTGATGAAAATGTATCCCCAGGCGGTGTGGGCGCAAATTAAGGTCGCAGTGGAACATTACGAACAGACTTTTGGGCAAAAACCCAGAGGCATTTGGATTCCCGAGTGTGCCTACTATGAAGGTCTGGAACGGATACTGGCGGATGCCGGTTTGCGCTATTTTATCACTGACGGTCACGGTATTCTATACGCCCGTCCTCGGCCGCGTTTTGGTACCTATGCGCCGATTTTTACCGAAACTGGGGTGGCGGCTTTTGGCCGCGACCACGAGTCTTCCCAGCAGGTTTGGTCCTCGGAAGTAGGGTATCCCGGCGACCCGGTTTACCGCGAATTTTTCAAAGATTTGGGCTGGGAAGCGGAATACGACTACATCAAACCCTATATTATGCCCAACGGGCAGCGCAAAAATACCGGTATCAAGTACCATAAAATTACCGGTCGCGGTTGCGATTTGGGCGACAAACAGCTGTACGACCCGTATTGGGCCCGGGAAAAGGCGGCAGAACATGCGGGGAATTTTCAGTTTAACCGCGAACGGCAGGTAGAGTACCTGTACGGGGTGATGCAACGTCCGCCGATTGTGGTTTCTCCCTACGATGCGGAGTTATTCGGTCACTGGTGGTACGAGGGACCGTGGTTTTTGGATTTTCTATTCCGCAAAAGCTGGCACGACCAGGATACCTATCAGATGACCCATTTGTCGGATTATTTGCAAGCTCACCCTACCCAGCAGGTTTGCCGTCCTTCCCAATCGAGTTGGGGGTTTAAAGGGTTCCACGAATATTGGCTGAACGAAACCAATTCTTGGATTTATCCCCACTTGCACAAGGCTGCCGAACGTGCGATCGAACTATCTACCTACGAACCCCAAGATGAACTCCAGTGGCGTGCTTTAAATCAAGCGGCCAGGGAACTGTTGCTGGCACAATCTTCTGACTGGGCGTTTATTATGCGTACGGGAACTATGGTACCTTATGCGGTCCGCCGCACGCGATCGCATTTGATGCGGTTTAACAAACTCTATGAGGAGATTAAATCTGGCAAAATTGATGCTGGTTGGTTGGAAAAGGTAGAAACCTTGGACAACATCTTTCCCAAAATTGATTACCGCGTCTACCGTCCTCTCTAACGTGTTTTGCAGCGTTCCTCTAAGGCGAATTTAGCAATGACTTTACCCAATATGTCTCCATCGGAACCCCAAACCAAACTCACGCGCGCTCATGTTTACATTTCCGGACGGGTACAAGGGGTCGGCTTCCGGGCCGCTGCTTGGCATAAAGCCACCAGTACCGGTGTCAGCGGCTGGGTGCGCAATTTACCCGACGGACGGGTAGAAGCTGTTTTTGAAGGCGAACCTACGTTGGTGGAGGAAATGATTCAATGGTGCCACCAAGGCAGTTCGGCGGCGCGCGTACGCGAAGTGAATGTGGAAAATGAAGAACCGCAAGGACTCAGCGGCTTTGAAGTCCGCTACTAGAGGGTTGAGATGGTGCCAGTAGGTATCTCGGGAATCGGGAAATATTTTGTTCTGGTTCCCTTTTTTCTACTTGTTTTTGGGAGATTTCGGAGAACTCATATTGCCAAAATCGGAAATTACATCAGGTATGGAAAAACTGGTGGAGCGCTATGCTGCCATTCTGGACGATCCGGAAGCTTTTCGCCGATCGCTACAGCAACCGCTGCCTATTTGTATTTGGGTGAACCCGCACAAAACCACTCCGGAGGCGGTGGCGGCATATTTGCAGGACCGCGATATTGATTTTGAACCGTTGGGTTGGTATCCCTGGGCGTTTCGTACCTACAATTGGGAAAAACCGGGAACTACGTTGCCTTCTATTGCTGGCTGGTTTCAGGTCCAAGAAGAAATTGCCCTCACGGCGGTACGATTGCTCGATCCCCAACCAGGCGATCGCATTTTAGATTTATGTGCGGCACCGGGGGGCAAAATGGCGCAAATTGCCTTGCAAATGGGAGAAGATGGTGTGGTGGTTGCTAATGAGGTACAAGTTCCCCGCCTGGCGAGTTTGCGCACGACCATCGAACGTTTGGGATTGCTGAATGTGGTTTCGACCAATCAAGACGGACGTTTTCTTGAATTTCTCCCCCATTCTTTCGATCGCGTTTTGTTGGATGCGCCTTGCTCTGGTGAAGGGACGCTGCGCAAAAGAAAGCCTCAAGCTAGGGGAGAATGGCGAGCTGGTTACAGTCAATATGTGGCCTCCGTACAGTGCCAGTTGTTGGAGCGCGCTTTGCAGTTGGTTAAGCCAGGGGGACGCATTGTTTATAGTACTTGTACCTTTGCTCCGGAAGAAAATGAGACGGTTTTGGAGCGGGTGTTGGGCGATCGCGGCTATGTGGAACCAGTTCCCATTCCCGAACTCACAGCCATGCCTGGGTTGCGCCAGTGGCAGGGACAAACTTTTCGCGAAGATATTGCCAATGCTCAGCGTTATTTTCCCCATTTTAACAATACAGGTGGCTTTTTCGTGGCAGCAATCCGGCGGACGGCAGCGCAATTGAGTTCTCCGCCTACCCCATCCCCAGTGATTTTGGGAGGCGCTGTTCCCGATCGCGAGGGGATACGTTGGTTTTGCGATCGCTTTGGCTGTCAGGAAGCAATTTTTCAAAACCAACAAGCTTGGGTGAAAAGTAAGGAAAAAGTCTGGCTCTCGACAGCCAACTGCCAACCCCTGCAACGACCGGAAACTCAAAATATCGGTATTTCCCTGTTGCGGGTGGTACGCGGCGAATACAAACCCACCACCTTTGCCTTGCAGCGATTTGGTGGTTTTCTGCAACGCCATGTTATCGAACTTACTGAGGAAGCGGTGGTTTGGCGCTTTTTGGCGGGAGAGTCCCAACCTCTGAACGCCGATGTGACTCCCGGGTACGTTCACGTACGCTACGGAGAATTTGAATTGGGGTGTGGCTGGTACCAAAACGGTATCCTGCGATCGCAAATTCCCAAAAGCGTGCGATCGCCTTCTGGCTTGCTTGACCCCAACAAAAAATCCAAAAATAAAGACTAATCGATGTTATTAGCTGGTTTTTTGGGAATTTCTACCTTGTTCGATCGAATTTGATTTTCTCTATAGCGGCAATCTCCTGGATTTATCCTTTTCCCAACAAAACATAATTCATTTTCTTGCCTGCAAAGAACAACTGGGTGCCGCTACTTTAACTTGTACGTTTTCCATTTTTGCTTGGCTTAACAACTGTTCCATCAGCTGTTCGGCGCGATCGCCGGCTTGGTCCAACAACCCATTGCAGGCTGCCGCCTCCAACTCACTCACCGCTTTTTCCTGGGCCTCGGTGACCAACTCCGCCTCTGCCGGTGGTGCCAACCAACGGCGGTCGATAAGAATAGGCTGGCTTTGGCGTACATCAATGGAAGTAGAAAGAACCTTAGGCGCTGGGAGATGTACCCAAGTCGTCTTCCCTACCTGCGAAATGCTGTAGCCTTCTTGCAAATCGATGCCAGCGCGAACCGAACCAAAGGCTTTGTAAGCCATTTCCAAAGACCCCACATGGACAGTTCCCATCCAAGTTTTCAACTTATTGGGTTTGGAAACCGAAACCACAGTAACCGTCTTCAGCCGCGCCGTTTCCAAATTGGCCAGTTCTTCTGTGGTTCCTGCTAAAATGGCTTCGATTTCGCTTTCCACGGCCGGCTTTTGATAGCGGTGGTGGAGAAAGAAAAACGTTGCTATGGAAGCCAAAGCCAAAAACAGCGTTGGCATGGTGGCTCTTCTCATGGCCGCACCTCGCGAACGTGGGTCGATGGAAAACAATAACTCATAGAATTCACAGTAGCAAATTTCCAGAAAAGTTCCCACGAACGTCCCTAGCGAGGTTGAATTCTTGCCAAGGTGGTGTTGCGGTAGTAGTGACCCAAAATCTGGCGGTAGTTGTATCCTTGCAAAGCCAGAAAATACGACCCCCACTGACTCAATCCCACGCCGTGACCGAAGCCGCGTCCGTTGATTTGAAAAGCAACCGGAACCGAACCGGCACTTTTGCTGCTACCGTACTGGGGAACCACTGTAAATAAACTACTGCGCAAATCTAGAATACGGCGCAATTCATCCCCATCGACAACTTTGCTTCCCTGAGAACCTTCGATACGCATGGTACTAACCCGACCTTGGGGGGTGGTTGCTTCTGGCGTCATGGATAAAATTTGGCCAATTCCAGAAATTTTGCGGTTAATATCCGACTGCGAAAGCACTTCCGTCCATTGGAAAACTGGCGCGCCGCGGTCGAAGTCTTGCACTCCTACCAGATAGGGTCGCGGCGAACTCCATACGTCTTCTACATTTTCGGTGTGACCGCCGGAAGAAGAGTGAAATACAGCTTCGATGATGCGGTGGTTGTAGGTTAGTACCTGACCTTCCGTGGCAGTCACCGCGTGGCGGGTGGTGTTGGTTTCACTTTCGAGACCTTTGTAAACTTGGGAAGCGGTGGTGTCTTCCAGGTCGTACAAGGCATTGCTTTGGTGGCGGCGTTTGTACAAAGCATAGGAACGCGCTGCCACTGCCTGTGCTTTGAGTGCTTCTACCGGCCAGTTGGTGGGAACTTCACCTCCCACGACGCTGGCGAGATAGTCTTCCAATTCTACGTAATTGATTGCCGTGACGCCGTTGCCTGTGGGGACCAAAATGGCTTCGCCGCGGTACCAGCGATCGCCAATATAAACGTACCCATTTGCCTGGGGATCGATGCGCAACTGTCCGGATCGCCAGCGTTGCAGGGAGATGCCAGAACGATCCTTGATGGCAGCTAAGGAAGTCATCCCCTCAATTTCTCCCAATGTATTGCCACGACTGTCTTCTACAGTTGCCGCAGTCGAAGTACCTATTTGTACCTGTTTGGCACCGGTTTCAATCGCCACGCGCAAAAAAACAGCGGCGTTGGCTGGTGTTGTGACTAGCAACCAAAACAGAAAAGTAAACCACCAAAATTTGGGTTTGCCAGGACGAAGCCAACGTTTCTGCGGTTGGGTGGCGCGAACCTGGCAGGGAATAGAACTCATAAAATACACTCCTCACGACAAGTAGTAGCTTTGGTCAAGCTGGCAAGACACACCCCAACTTCTCAAAAGTTAATATACGCGACCTGAGCCCACTTATATCAAAAAAATCTCCCAGTCAACCCCCCAAGTGGAAAAATTTTTTGGCGATCGCTAGAGAACCTAGATTCAAGATTCCCGATGGCTACTTCTTACTAAAACTTTCCCAGATGCTATCAAACGAAATTTTTCCCCCTAGGGGGTGTACATAGCTAGTTATGGTATAGTAATATAATAATGGTGAACACCTTGGAGAGGTGGCTGAGTGGTCGAAAGCGGCAGATTGCTAATCTGTTGTACGGTGAATACCGTACCGAGGGTTCGAATCCCTCCCTCTCCGTTGCCAAGTTTGCCAGTTTCGGTTTTGTTCCCCGCAGCGATCGCAGAATTATCCCCACTTCCTAGGAGAAGCAAGAAATGAGGATTCGGCCGTTGGCACGGCAGGCGGCGGTATTTTTTGCCTGCGCCACGATGTCAGTTTGGGGATATGCAGGTGTTGCGGCTGCTGAGGAAACAGAGCAAGTAGAAATTCCCATCAAATCAACATCGCAAGCGGTTGCCTGTCCTACTGATAGCGAACAGGCGCGGGTTTTTTACAATCGCGCCATCGAACTAACTGCAGAAGGAAAATTAGAAGAAGCCAAGGTTTTGTACCAGGAAGCGATCGCGCAAGACGAACAGTTTTGCGATGCCATGGATAATTTGGGTCATCTGTTGCGATCGCAAGGAGAGTTGGAAAAAGCTATAGAATGGTACCAGCGATCGCTTGGCGCATCTCCAGCCAACGGTACAGCCTATCAAAATCTTGGCGTTGTCTACCAAATGCGGGGAAATTACCAGCAAGCCGAATTTGCTTATCGACGTTTAAAAGCGATCGAACCGGACAATCCAGAAGGATACTATGGTTTAGGTCTGGTTTATTTAAATACAGAACAACCAGAACAAGCGATCGAGCCTTTACAAGCAGCCATTACCCTGTACCAAGAAAACGATTCTCCCTGGATTGTGGATGCGCGTTACTATTTGGGAATGGCTTACTACAAACAGCAACGATGGCAACAGGCAAGGGATGCTTTTGAACTAGTATACCAGCAGTTGGGAGATGACCCCCAACTAAATTTTTACCTGGGAATGTGCTACCACAAATCGGAAACCATTAACGACCCCGAAATGGCACAGCAATATTTTCGCAAAGCCAAGGAACTCGGCTGGGATGTTCCCGAAAAACTACTGGATGGAAATTGATTCAATGACTGGTTGTAATTTCTCCCAGAGACTTCGTCGCTTCCACAAACTGCTGGGAAACAAAAGGCAAAATCTCCTCACTTTGACTGTTTTTCTTCCCTTCCGTAAACACCACCAACAAATAAGGACGATATCCCGGAATTTCAATATAAGCAGCATCGTGGCGAACGCTACTGGTTAACCCAGCCTTCGACCAAAGTTTGATTCCCGCAATATTCTCCGTCAAACCACCCCCCAAAAAACCACGGACTTGGTTTTCTGGATTCGCATCCAAATCCGCTGGGTTGAGACTACGCCGCATCAGACGCATCATCTCTTGCGACGCTTGGGAAGAAACCGCCACACCGCCGATAATTGCATGCAACAAGCGCGTTGTGGCATTAGTAGTGAGCATATTGCGGTTTTCCATCAGTTCTCCCACAAACTGACGTTCCCGACCGTAAGGACCGTCTCCCCAAGTTTTTTGATTGATATTAATAGTTTCAAACTCTTCCCATTGAAACGATTGGAAATAGTTGTTCACCAAATTGCGTTGTTGCTTCCAAGTCTCAAACGGTCCGGGGGGTAACTCCGGTCCGCTGGTGGTTCCCGTGAGCATATCCACCATCAACCCCGTGGCATCGTTACTAGAGTCAACAATGGCATCGCGAACGGCGCGTTCTAATTCCGGCGAAGATTGAATCATGCCGTTTTGCAACCATTCGTAAACAGCCACCATATAGAAAATTTTGACCACGCTAGCGGGATAGATGCGTTCTTCGCCGCGATAGTGAACTCCCCTGACTGGCTGGTTCCAAAACGTTTCTGGATTCAGCGCGCCTCCGGTATTGACGGGAATGGGAGGGTCGTAAACTACCCAGCTAAAGGCAATTTGATTTTTAGCCAGTTGGGGAAACTGTTCCCAGGTGGCTTGCAAAATGCGATGCTTTTGGTCTTGCAGTTGTTCGTCGGTTTGGAAAAAAGGCATAATTCGGTGCAAACGTTGAACCAAGGGAAATTCCCGTTCAAATCCGCCGGAACAACTAAGATTTTACTATAGGAAGCAACTGTTGGCTACTAGCAGTGTGTAGCAGATACGTTAGCTGGCGAAAATGTGGTGCCGGGGTTGACATTATTGGTGGGAAATTTGTTTGTAGAATGGGAGTTTCTGTGGAGTATTTCATGGCAGCCAAAACGGGATTGGGAATTGAAGATTTATTGCTGGATCAACGAGAGGATATAATTGCGATCGCTGCCAAATACGGTGCGTTCAACATTCGGGTTTTTGGGTTGATGGCGCGGGGAGAAGCTCACGAACACAGCGATATCGATTTTTTGGTAGATTCCGATTTGGATCAAATTACGCCTTGGTTTCCAGGTGGTTGGCTATGCGACTGGGAAAGTGTATTAGGACGAAAAGTTTATATTGTAACTGAAAAAGCACTATCTGAGTATATTCCAGAACATATTTTCGATGGAGCGATCGCTTGGTAAAGAAAACCAAGATCGAGTTCATTTACGATATATAGCGTTTTCACTTGGCGTGTATATGAGACAATTGAGACAATTAATCGGTAGGGGCAGTCCTACTACGTTCCATCATCCAGAAATTCACAAACTGTAACATTTAAGGGGGACAGCATTGCGTACAGTCATTTGACCGCGATGCCTTTTCTTTGTCTGCGATCCCAGCTATGTTATACTAAAAAATAGGGTGAAGTAGCGTTGTCTCTCATGGGAACCTGTCGAATTTGCGAACAAGAAGGTGCCCAAGACCAACAGTTTTGTAGCAACTGTGGCTACCCCTTAGTGACGTTTTCGCCGACTTGGGAGGGTTTTTTTCAAGCCTTCCAAGAAGTTCTCTCGCAAAGAGAACGTTGGGAACAAAAGATTCTACAAAAATACGAACAATTACAACGGCAGTATATCGTACTTTTTTATAAATATCACCTATTACAGCAAGAACTTGACAAAAAGCAACAGCTACAACAACAAGTTGGTTTGTTGCAACAAGAAATCACCAACGTACGACAAGAAGTGGCTGGGCTTCACAAAAAGTTAGACTCTCAAAGTCAACCCCAACAGCAAGAAGATGTTTCCCCTGAAAGTGCAGTGGGATACGATTATACCCAATTGCGAGATTTGCTGGCGAAGCAAAAGTGGCGACAAGCCGATGAAGAAACGGCAAAGGCTATGCTAAAAGTTGCTGGCAGAGAAAAGGAAGGTTGTTTGCGTGCAGAGGATATAGAGGATTTCCCCTGTGAAGATTTGCAAACCATCGACCGTTTGTGGGTCAAGTATAGCAACGGCAAATTTGGCTTTAGCGTTCAAAAGAAAATTTATCAAAGTTTGGGAGGAGAGGAGGATTACGAGACCGTGAAAAAGTTTGCGGATATTGTCGGTTGGCGAGAAAATGGCAAGTGGAAGTCGTATGAAGAACTGTGTTTGGATGGGAATTTCCAGCCTGCAGGGCATTTGCCGGGGGTAGGAAGAATTTGTTTGTGTTGGGTTCTGTTGTGGTTGTTTGTTCTCTTTTCTCGCACAGATGCTTGTAAGCTTTAACCTGGAATAAATGCAGTTTTATGTAAGAAAAAGAACGTTCCATGGATGGAACAGCGCGTCTGTTTGAGGTGGACTTGGTATGAGTTTTGAGGTTTGAGGGTTTATTTTTATTCCCTTTGGCGCTTCCAAATTTTTATTTTCCTCTATATTAGCCATCGCGATCGCTTTGCCATCAAAAAAAAGATAGCAACTTGCGTGACTTTTTGGGCCGGTGGGAAGGGAAGTAGGGTTACTTCGCAAATCATCCCTACAAAAGCACCCCGATTATCTCTTATACCAAGTCTGATGTACATAAACCCACAAAAATGCTTGTGCTGAGCCTGCCGAAGCATAGGGGTAGCGCCCCCGTGCCTCCCCCCACTACCAAAAAATTGTGGTTTTTCCATGTCGGATTTGGTAGAATCCCATTTCTGAAAAACAATGATTTTTTAGGATTCCCCGATTTCTCTGGTAGGGGTTCTCATACCAAATCCGTCCTGGCAAGACCCGATAAGAAAACCGGGTTAGAATCCCCTGTAGTCCCACTTGTAAAGGGGGATGGTTCGGGTTACGTTTGTGGTTGAGAGAATCGGATTTGGTATCACGCCTGGCACCCCTACAAAAACGCTCCCATTATCTCTTGCAGACTATTCAGGAAATGGGAGCGTCTACCAAAAAAATCCCCCAGCCAAACTGGGGGAAAGCCAACTCAAAGCCCAATTATTTTTCTAGGCACTAAAGTATTTCGCCACCGGGTGGTAAGTTACGATCGCTGTTGTAGACTGTTCTGGATAAAGCTGTTCGCTTTCATCCATATACATTCCAATGCGATCGCTTTGTAACAACTCCAGTTGCGTGTACTGGTCCTGCATATTCGGACAGGCAGGGTAGCCAAAGCTGTAACGGGAACCGCGATAGCGTTGCTGCAACACATCGCGAACCGTCTGGGGTTCCTCATCCGCGAAACCAAGTTCCTGGCGGATTTTCGCGTGGACCCATTCCGACATCGCTTCCGCCGTTTGCACCGCCATACCGTGGAAATATAGATAATCCGTATAGCAGTCGCTTTCAAACAGCTTCTGAGCAAATTCCGTCGCTACTTCCCCAACCGTTACCGCCTGCATAGGGAACACATCGATAATGCCAGAATCCTTAGAAGCGAAGAAATCCGCAATACACAGACGCCGCATAGATTTTTGTCGGGGAAACTCAAACTTAGCAATTTCTTTCTTCGCTTGGGGGTCCTGCGGGTCGTAAAGATACAGCGTATTGCCCTCCGACTGACAGGGGAAATAGCCGTAAATCGCTTGCGGGTGCAGCAGATTTTCCTCCACAATCCGCTTTTTCCAGTGCTCTAAAATTGGATGCACCGTCTCTTCGAGGAACTGGTCGTATTCTTCCCGAGATTGTCCCTTCGCTTTGCGGAACTGCCACTGTCCCACAAACAAAGCCTGCAAATCCAAATACCAGAACACCTCATCCAGCGGCATATCCTCCGGCTGCAGCAACTTCGTTCCCCAGAAAGGCGGTGTGGGTCGTTCGATATCTGGATCCACCGCTTCCGAACGGCGGGTATCCACCTCTTGCGGTTGTGCTGGGGTAGTTTCCTGCTGCTTGGACTTGGATTTAGATTTGCCGTTGTTGCTATCTCCCGTCTCGGCAGTTTCTGCCGATTTTTCTTTCGTGGCAGCAGCGGCACCATCACCATTACTGCTGTCACCTTCGCTGAACTCACCCAGGAAGCCTTGAAAATCGTCCCATTGGTCGGCAGCCTTCGCCGGCATCAGCTTGTCCATAAAGTGCAAATCAGCAAACGCATCTTTACCATAGATGACTTTTCCTTTATAAGTCTCCTGACAGTCACCGTGGACAAACTTCGGCGTCAAAGCCGCACCCCCCAAAATCACGGGAACGGTAATACCTTCCTGGTTGAAAATTTCCAGGTTTTCTTTCATAAACGCCGTGGATTTTACCAACAGACCGCTCATGGCGATGCAGTCGGCGTTGTGTTCCCGATAAGCTTGGATAATATTTTCCACTGGCTGTTTGATGCCCAAGTTCACCACCCGATAGCCATTGTTGGAAAGGATAATATCCACCAAATTTTTGCCAATATCGTGAACGTCCCCTTTCACTGTGGCAATGACAAACGTACCTTTGGCATTGTCGCCGGCTTCGTTTTTCTCCATGTAGGGTTCCAAAAACGCCACGGCAGCCTTCATGGTTTCCGCCGACTGCAGCACAAAAGGCAACTGCATCTGTCCGGAACCAAACAGTTCGCCGACGACTTTCATGCCATCGAGCAGGAAGTTGTTGACAATGTCTAGGGGTGGATAGGTTTCCATGGCTTTTGTCAGCACATCTTCCAACCCCAGGCGTTCCCCATCGATGATGTGGCGTTTGAGACGCTCTTCGATGGGAAGATTTTCATCGTTGCTGGTTTTCTTCGCGGCAGTTTTGCCTTGGAAGAGTTCTGTCAGTTTGGTGAGGGGGTCGTAGGTACAAATATCCCCGTCAAACTGCCGCCGGTCGTAAATTAGATCGCGGCAGACTTCTTGATGTTCTTCCTCAATTTTAGCCAGAGGTAGGATCTTGCTGGCACTGACAATAGCACTGTCCAATCCCACGCTCATGGCTTCGTGCAGCATGACAGAGTTAAGTACCTGACGTGCTGCCGGATTTAAACCAAAGGAGATGTTGGAAACCCCCAGGGTAATGTGACAGCCAGGGAGATTTTCCCGAATGAGACGAATGGCTTCGATGGTAGCTTTCCCGTTGCTCCGGTCTTCGGAAATACCGGTGGAAATGGGCAACGCTAACGGGTCGAAGAAGATTTCGTGGGCAGGAACGCCGTATTCTACCGCTTGACGGTAAGCTCGCTGGGCAATTTCAAATTTTTTCTCGGCGGTACGGGCCATGCCATCTTCGTCGATGGTACCGATAATAATGCCAGCGCCGTATTTTTTCGCTAGATCCAGAATTTGTAGGAAGCGTTCTTCCCCGTCTTCGTAGTTGGTGGAGTTCAGCAGGGATTTACCGCCGGCCACTTTTAAGCCAGCTTCCATTTTCTGCCAGTCGGTGGAGTCTAGCATCAGGGGCAAGGTGACGTTGTTCACCAAGCGAGAGACCACCTCGTGCATGTCGCGGACCCCATCGCGACCCACGTAGTCTACGTTCACGTCCAGTACGTGGGCCCCTTCTTTTACCTGGGATTTGGCGAGGGAGACTAGACCATCCCAGTCTTCGGCGTCCAGCATGTCCCGGCATTTTTTGGAACCGCTGGCGTTGAGACGTTCGCCGATAATCAGGAAGGAGTTGTCCTGTTTGTAGGGTTCGCTGGTGTAAATGGAGGCGGCGGAAGGTTCGTAGTTGAAAATTTCCCGAGGGGGATATTCCTCGGTACTGGTACGGACCCGCACCGGACGTTCTTTGGGTTTGAGGGTTTTGGCAATGTCGGCTAGCTGTTCGATGTGATCGGGACGGGTTCCGCAACACCCGCCGATTACCTGAACGCCGAGGTCTTCGATAAAGTGCATTAATGCCATCCGCAGTTCCGTGGGGGTCAGTTTGTAATGAGCCTGACCGCCAACGTTTTCTGGCAAACCGGCGTTGGGAATACAGGAGATGACGAAGGGCGAGGTTTCCGACAGGTAGCGGATGTGGTCTTTCATCAGGTCGGGTCCGGTGGCGCAGTTCAGTCCCAAGATGTCGATGGGATAGGGTTCCAGGATGGAGACCACGGCGCTAATGTCGCTGCCGACCAGCATGGTGCCGGTGGTTTCCATGGTGACCGATACCATGATGGGTCGCCGTTCGCCTTTTTCTTTGAAGACGGTTTCAATGGCGTTGAGGGCGGCTTTGACCTGCAGTACGTCTTGGCAGGTTTCCAGCAAGAACAGGTCGGCACCGCCGTCGAACAGACCCCTCGCTTGAATGGTGAAGGCGTCTTCGATGGTGTCGTAGTCGATGTGTCCTAGGGTGGCGAGTTTGGTTCCCGGTCCCATGGAACCCGCGACAAAACGGGGTTTTTCCGGGGTGGAATATTCGTCAGCGATGCGTTTGGCTAGTTCGGCGGATTCTTTGCTGAGTTCGTAGGATTGGTCCGATAGGTCGTATTCGGCGAGAACGATGTAGCTGCTGCCGAAGGAGTCGGTTTCGATGACGTCGGCACCGGCTTCTAGGAAGGAACGGTGGACGTTTTCGACGGGTTTGGGGTTGCTACGAACGAGATATTCGTTGCACCCTTCGTATTTTGGTTCTCCAAAGTCTTCCGCGGTAAGTTCTTGTGCTTGCAAGCTAGTTCCCATGCCACCGTCGAAGACGATGACGGGACGTTCGGGACTGTGGAGTCTTTCGAGAAAAGGACTGTTCATATAGCCTTCCAAAATTCTGCAATGTTTTGGCAAGTTCCCTGGGAATCGCCGCGAGGGCTGTTCCTGGTTTTTGGGGATGCTGCCAAAGGTAGGAATTCGTTCCTACAGTATAGCCATGGTTGCTTCCCCAACCGGGGGTTACTGGTGGTGGGGAATTCTAAGGATGGCTCCCCCTAGAAGATATTTCTGTTGTTTGGTCGCAAATATGGCAGATATGTTTGCTTTGTCTGGCTAGGGACGCCATACCTGCACTTTGTGAATGAATTTAGCCAACGACTGGTTATAATTGTTACATTATATTTATTGTATAGATTACAAAAGATTGCGATTTTTGGAAAATCCGATTGCTGGCCAGTTGCGATCGCATACTAGCAGGATTTGGCCGTATTGGGTAAATTGGAAAAGAGCGGACCGTGCCGGTTTTCCATACTCCCGAGCTCCCCACTTGTTCTCAGATACTTAAAAGAAATTTAAATTCTTGCGTGGTTGCTTATGGAAAAACCAAAAGCTATTTTCCTGGATGCGGTGGGTACGCTGTTTGGCGTACAGCCAAGCGTGGGAGACGTTTACGCGCGTTTGGCACGGGATTATGGGGTTGATTTGAGTCCCAGTGTTATCAATCAAGCGTTTTACAAGAGTTTTAAGGCGGCTGACCCCCTGGCGTTTCCTGGGGCCAGTACCCGGGAAATTCGCAGGCGCGAATATGAATGGTGGCGAGCCATTGTGGCACAAACGTTTCAACAGGCGGGGGGGTTGGAACGTTTTAGCGATTTTTCGACGTTTTTTGCGGAGTTATACGCCCATTTTGCTAGTGGCGAACCCTGGGTGGTATACGATGATGTACCGCGATCGCTCCAACGCTGGCAAGATATGGAAATTGAATTGGGTGTGATTAGTAATTTTGATTCTCGCCTGCACAATGTATTGCAAGAATTAAAGTTAGGAGATTTTTTCCAATCGGTCACCATTTCCTCAGAAGTTGGTGCTGCCAAACCAGAGGCTACCATTTTCCAAAAAGCCCTAAAAAAGCA
The DNA here is from genome assembly GCF_001870905.1 of Geitlerinema sp. PCC 9228. Classification (NCBI taxonomy): domain Bacteria; kingdom Bacillati; phylum Cyanobacteriota; class Cyanophyceae; order Geitlerinematales; family Geitlerinemataceae; genus Geitlerinema; species Geitlerinema sp. PCC 9228. Next base: position 25,645 of record NZ_LNDC01000136.1, on the reverse strand, counting down.
CGAGTGCGACCCGGCAGCCGCTTGGCATGTGGGAGATAGCTGGTCGGAAGACATCGAAGGTGCCAAGGCAGTAGGAATGCGTGCGGTGAGAATTCAGCGAGATTAGAGGAAAAAGTCACAGGCACTTTTCATCCCAAATCCGCACTGTAAAGACCCGAAAAATCCCCCAAGGAATACTTCCTATCGTCTTCCTCCCCCTCCTCCCACTCCTCCCACTCCTCCCACTCCTCCCACTCCTCCCACTCCTCCCACTCCTCCCACTCCTCCCCCTTAAAATGTGGTTTTTACGTATCGGATGTGGGATGAGCCCCCAACCCCTCACACAAATTCCTGTCGCTTTCGGGAACTTCCGCATTGGTTTTCAAATAATTGCGTATCCAATCGCAGCTATAGTTTAACAAGCGATCGAAATCCAACACTCGATCCAACTGCCAGACAATCGCTACTTGGTCGCCACCTCCAGCCGAAACCAGCGTTTTGCCATCTTGGGAGATTGCCAGCTGACTAACGCCATCGCGATGCCCTCGCAAAGCCGTAACAAAAGAACCATTTCGCCGCCAAATTCGCAAGGAATTGTCCCAACTAGCCGATATAATAAACCGACCGTCGGGAGTAAAAGCCACATCTCGCACTCGGTCGGTGTGTCCTTTTAAAGTTGCTACCAATTTACCATTGGGTTTCCAGATTTTTACCACGCGATCGCGACCAGCAGAAGCCAACAATTCCCCATCGGGACCGAACGCCACCGCATAAATGGTATCTTCATGGGTACCCAACCTTCTTAAAAACTTCCCTTTTCGCGTCCACAGCTTGATAGTGCGATCGCGACTAGCAGAAGCTATAAATTCCCCATCGGGAGAAAACACCACACTATTCACATCCTCTTCATGTCTGGTGAGCGTTTTCAACAGCGTACCATCTCGCCGCCACAACTTGATAGTATCGTCATCGCTACCGGTTGCCATCAGCTTTCCATCAGTCGAAAACGATAATTGATTGATACCACCATCATGGTCTTTGAGTGTCAATTGTTTGCTACCATCCAAATTCCACAAAGTCGCCGTTCCATCCCAACTCGTGGAAGCGAGGGATTGACCGTCGGGACCGAACGTAATTCCCAAAATCAATTCTTCATGGGCATCAATCGTACGTAATAACTTCCCATCGCGATGCCAAAATTTGATGACACCATTTTGGGTTCCGGTTACGATTAAGTTAGAACGCACCGAACTCAAAGCCACCGCTGTTACTTGGTCTTGATGTTCTGAAAGCCGAGTGAGCAAATTTTCTTCGCGACGCCACAAATTCACCGTAAAATCAGCTCCAGTAGATACAATCAAGCGATTGTTGGGACTAATATCAATTCCCCATACGGCACTTTTCGGTCCCCGAAATGTATTGACCGGAGTAATATCCCAGTTATCTTTATATGGGAAACGATCGAAATTTTGAATTTTTGTCAGATCCCAGATTTTCACCGTACCGTCATCGGAAGAACTTGCTAAAATCTGTCCTTGTTTGTCAAAAGCCAATCGATTCACATCGTTTTGATGGCCGCGAAGAGTTGCGATCTCCCTGCCATTCAGAGTCCAAAATTTAATCGTTTTATCGTCGCTGGCGGAAGCTAAAAACTTGCCACTGGGATGAAAAGCAATTTCATTCACATCAGTTTGATGTTGGTCAATGGTTTGTAAAAGCGTGCCATCGCGTCTCCAAATTTTAATGGTATTGTCCCAACTGCCAGAGGCAAATATTTTGCCGTTGGGATGAAAATCCAAACCAAATATTGATTTTTCATGTGCGGGAATGGTTTTTATAAGCTTACCATCCCGTTTCCAAATTTTGATGGTATGGTCGTTGCTACCGGAAACGATAATGTTGCCATCGGGACTAAAGGTCACTTCGTGAACGCTGTCTTCATGTCCTCGAAACGTTCTCACCAAAGTTGCCGATTGAATGTCACCATCCGAACGGTTCATTTTCCAGAGCTTGACAGTGTTGTCATCGCTGGCAGAGGCTAGGTACCGACCGTCGCGACTAAATTCAATGCCAAAAATCCCTTTTTCGTGTCCTCGCAGGGTAGTAATGAGGGTGCCATCCGGTTTCCATAGCTTGATGGTACCATCCCAACTGGCAGAAGCGATCGCATCGCCGTCTGGAGAAAACAATACTTCGTAGACCGTCCCATCATGACCGGTCAAGGTATTGTAGGCACGTACTTGATAAGCCGTTTTCCGTAGTACCTGTCGCACTTGCCTCTGCAACTCGGGATTGAACTTTTCAATATTATCCATTTGTCGTACACGTCTGGTCGCTTTAATAGCTTCTTTCAGAGCTTGGAGATTGTATTGGGATGCAAATAAGGATTCGGCAGAAGTCGCGATCGCTTTAATCTCGTTAATTTTCGCCCTCCGCGTTTCTTGACGAGCGTTGCGATACATGTGAAACGCGAAAGCTCCCAAACTAGAAGAGATAACTAACGCAAAACTAACGGCAATCAATAACAGTCGTTGCAAACGAGCACTTCTTTTTTCTTGCGTCAGTCTCGCTTCTACCTCTTGAGCGCGTGCCGCTTCCAGAGCCTGCTGTACCGTGGCGCGATCGTGCTGCTGGCTAGCAGCCAAAAACTGATAGTCCAAATCGCTGAGACTCTTGCCATGCGCCCATCTTTGAGCATCTCGCAAGGCTTTTCCCTGCAGCAAGCGCGACGTATCTGTAAAGTTAGAGGCAACCCAGGCTTTCAACGCTTGCGAGTAAGGACGTAGTTGGGATAGCTGCTGTTTTACCCAATCTACATTAAACACTTCAGCATAAATACGATTTTTCACTTGCAAAATGCCGCCATCTCGAACCACCAAACCCGATAGCATCAGTTCGGTTTGTTCCTGAGAATCGTCCGCCACCACCGTTTCCCCTTGCAAAATTCTTTGATAAATTCCCAGCAGTCTAGCGGCATATTTTTCGTTGTAAAGCAACCGGTCTCGTATGGTTCTCAGATGTTCCGGTTCGTCTTGCGATTCCCAACGATGGATAATTTTGGTTCTTGCTACCAATCCCACCCAAAACGATTCTCGATTTTTAGTAATATAGGATTCTTGACTGGGAGAAGCCTGCAACGCTTGCAGCACCAAATAGCATAATTTTTGAGTTAGAAAAGGTTGTCCCCCAGTCCAATGTAAAATCTCTTGTAACACCACTTGAGGACGTTCGGCTGTTTCTAGAAATCCACAACACAAAGGTTGCGCTTCGTCAAGGTGAAATCCTCCCAACTCAATTGCCGTACCGATGTTAAAAGGCGTTCTTTGCTTGTCTTGAATCAAATCGGAAGGGGTGGCGACACCAAACAAAGCAAAGGTTAACCGCTGATATTCAGCCGAATTGGCACGTTGGTTGTAACAAAAACGAATAAAAGCAAAAAAATCATCAATAGAAAAAGGTAAGCTCAGAATACTATCAATTTCATCGATAAAAATACAAATATTTTCCTGGGGATACTGCTGTAGAATTTCTTCCACAAAAGCACTCAGTCGATGGACCAGAGACATGTCTTCCAACTGCTGCCACCAAGTTTTTAAATTGATGGTTCCTAGCAGGTCAAATCCACGCCACAGTTCTGCTGCAATTCCTTTGTACCACTGGGAAGGGGTGATATTTTCGTTTCCCAAACGAGTCATGTCTATGGTACTGCATCGAAATCCCGATTCTTGCAAGCGATGGTAAGTTCTAACCAACAGGGATGATTTTCCCATCTGACGGGAGTTAAAGACATAGCAAAATTGGCCTTGTTTGAGACCTTCGTACAAGTAAGTATCTGCATGTCTTTCTACGTAACTAGGAGCATTACTAGCCAGGCTACCGCCAACTTGATAAACAGTCATAAATTTAGAAAGGGAGATTCTCTAGATGTATCTCAATTGGCCATAGGTCGTTACTGAGTTATAAATGCACAAATTTCCCAATTTTCAACCAAAAAATGAATTTTTTGTATGCATTTCCCCAACTGGCAACGGCAACTTTACCAGTTGTTTCGATAGATTAAGAATTGCACAAGTTGCGATCGCGCGGTTTCACCTGGGGATTGGTTTGCAAGTAATCCCGCGCCAATTGACAAGCATAAGCAAACTCATTTAATTTTAACACCCGATTCATATCCCAAAGGAACACCCTGCTGTTGTCACCGCCGGAAGCCAACCAACGACCCTCGGGACTAAATGCTAGAGTTCGGACGGATTCGGTGTGTCTGTCCAGGGTTTTGATTTCCCTGCCGTCGGTTTGCCATAATTTAAGGGTGCCATCCCAACTGGCAGAGGCAACCATTTCGCCGTTGGGGTGAAAGGCAACTTGGTCTACAATGCCGTCATGTCCTGTTAGCGTGGTAACCCCATCGCCGTTGATTTCCCAAATTTTTGCCGTTCCATCGGTACTGGCGGATACTATTTTCTTACCATTGGGATGAAAATCAACCCCCCAAATAGCGCCTTCGTGACCGGAAAATACCTTCACCAAGGTTCCATCCAGCCGCCATACCCTCACTTTTTGGTCTTCACTGCCAGCGGCAATGAAATCGCCATCCGGATGAAATGCAACCGCTGTGATTGACTCTGGCAACTTCGCCACAGTTCGCCGCAGGGTACCGTCCAAATTCCAAAGTTTGACTTGATTATCGTTGCCAACAGAAACCAGTAGATTTCCATTGGGATGAAAAGCAATTTGATTCACCCCCAAAGCATGTGCTTGAAATTGTCTTATCTTGGTTCTATCTGCCACATCCCACAAGGTAATGGTTTCATCCCAACTTCCCGTTGCCAAAATCTCTTTTTGGGGATGGAAGTCCAGACCAATGACCCCTGCTTTCTGTTTGGGTAGCGTTGCCAACAGAGAACCATCAATTCCCCATAAATTCACTTCTCCCGTCCAACTACTCGATGCCAACATTTGACCGTCGGGGTGAAAAACTGTATTGCGAACTTCCTTGCTGTGTCCTTGCAACAATTTTAAAAAAGGTGCGCTGTATTGCCAAAGTTTGACTTCGCCGTTGAAAGCACCAGATACCAAGGTGTTGCCGTCGGGACTGAAAGTTAGGTCGCTAACGGCGGCTTCGTGTCCGCGAAAGGTTCTCAACAAACGACCGTCGGGACGCCACAAACGTACGGTTTTGTCCCAACTGCCAGAGGCAATTAACTCGCCATCGGTGCCAAAAGCAACGGCAAAAATACTGGAGTCGTGTTTGCCAATGGTTTTGACTTGCCGGCTGTGAATGTCGTACAGTTTCAGGACTCCCTCGTTATCGCCGCTAAGCAGTTTTTGACCGTTGGGATGAAAGGCTAAAGCGATGACTTCGGCGTCGTGGTAGGAAAAGGTTTTTTGCAAACCCTCTTGCAGGGACCAAAGTTTGACTGTTTTGTCGTTGCTGGCGGAGGCTAGGAGGTTGCCGTTGGGACTGAAGGTAATTTTCCTCACTTGTTTTTGGTGTCCGGAGAAGGTTTTTTGGTGGGTTCCGTCTAGTTGCCACAGTTTTACTTTGTTGTCGCTGCTGCCTGTGACCAAAAGATGCCCCTTGGGATGAAAGTCAATGTCCCAAATTTCTTGGGAATGGGCTTGAAATTCTTTGATAACTTCGCCTTTGAGGTTGGATAATCTCACCCAACCGCTGCTATTGCCGATCGCGATTTTTTGGGAATGGGGATGAAAGGCGATCGCGCGTAACTCGTTGCCGGCTTTGGTAATGGTATGGCGCAGTTCTCCTTTCCGGTTCCAAATGCGAATGATGTTGTCTTGGCTGACTGCGGCGATTAACTGGTTGTTGGGACTGAAGGCAATATCCCAAACGCGGGTGGTGTTGCCACTCAAACGATTGTATTCTGTGGCACCGTAAGCGGTTTTTCGCAAGGCAACGTTAACTTTTTCGGCAATTTGCGGGTCGATGGTTTCCAATTGCTGGAGGTTATGCTTGGCTTTGATGGCTTGAATTAAAGCATGCAAGCGTTGGTCGGAAGCAAAGTTGCCTGTGGCTGAAGAGGCTAATGCTTCGATTTCCCGGACTCTGGCTTTGCGTTCGTTTTCTTGTGCTTGTTTGTACTGCGAATAAGCAAAACCACCAAATCCTAATGCGGCGACAAAGGCAAGGGTGACGCTGGAGAGCAACCAACGCTGCAATTTGGCGGTTTTTCGTTCTTGTTCCAGTCTGGCTTCAACTTCGGAGAGTTTTTCGGCTTCTAAGGCTTGTTGGACTTCGGCGCGATCGCATTCTTCGCTGGCGGCTAAAAATTGATAGTCAACATCGCTCAAACTTTTGCCTTGGGACCAGATTTGTGCGTCTCGCAAGGCTTTTCCCCGCAACAAACGCGATTGGTCGGTTTTGTTCGAGTCCAGCCAAGCTTGTAAGTTTTGCGAGTAAGGACGCAGGTTCGCTAGCTGCCGTTTTACCCATTCTAAGTTGAAAATTTCTTGGTAGATGCGGTTTTTGACTTGTAAGTATCTCTGTTTTTTGACTACTAATCCCGATAAAAGCAATTCCATTTGTTCCTGGGAGTCGTCAGCGGGAATGGGAATGCCTTGTAATATTTGTTGGTAGGTAGATAGCAATCTTGCTTGATAGTTTTCTTTGGACAACAAGCGATCGCGAATGGTTCGTAAATGTTCTGGTTCGTCTTGCGCTTCCCAATTGTTGAGAATGCGGGTTTTAACCAGCAGTTCTACGACCAAAGATTTGGATTTTGGTAAAATATTGAATTGGCCTTCGTATTCTATTTCTGTTGTTTGGACGAGCAGTTGGCATAGTTTTTGGGTCAAAAATGGCTGACCGCTGGTCCACGCTAAAATTTCTTTGAGGAGGGTTTCTGGATTGTTGTTTTTCGCTACTAACCCCGGTAGCAAAGCTTTTTGCAATTGATGGTTAAAGGTAAATCCTTCCAGTTGAATGGCTGTTCCAATGTTGAAGGGAGTCCGTTGTTTGTCGCGAATTAAATCGGATGGGGTAGCTACCCCAAAAATGGCAAATGTCAGTCGTTTGTATTCGGGATTGTTGGCGCGTTGGTTGTAGCAAAAACGGATAAAGGCAAAGAAATCATCTACGGAAAAAGGTAATCCCAGGATGCTATCGATTTCATCGATAAAAATAATTATGTTTTCCTGGGGAAATTGTGGTAAAATGATATCTTCGATAAAGTAGCTGAGGCGTTCGATGGCGAAGGCATGTTCGTTTTCCGACCACCAGGTTTTTAAGGAAATTTTTCCTAGTAAGTTGAAACTTCGCCACAGTTCGGCGATAATGCTTTTGTACCACTGTTCGGGTTCGATGCGTTCGCTGCCGATACGGCTCATGTCTATGGTGGCACAGCGAAAGCCATCTTTTTCCAAGCGCGATCGCGTTTGCACTAGCAGGGAGGATTTTCCCATTTGGCGGCAGTTTAAAACATAGCAAAATTCTCCCCGTTGTAAGGCTTGGTATAAGTCCTCGTCAGCTTGCCGTTTGACATAACTGGCTGCGTTGCTATCTAAACTACCGCCAACTTGATAAAGGTTTTGCATGGTTGGTTTCCCGGAAAATAAGTCCTTTGGTTAAAATTATTTCCAAAATGAATTGCGAAAGTAAAAATATATTGTTCGTATCAATAGTTAAAATCTCTAGAAACTCGAAGGGAACGAAAACAACTTTAATGGCTGCTTTTGCAGGAATAAACAACCAAATTGCAAGGCGATCGCTGTTTTTGCTTATTTTGATGAATAATAGACCCAGCTGATACCAGATAATACTTTCGATTATATCAAGATAAAATAATAATACCTAGAGAAGATGTACTAAGTATATGGTGCCAAACGGAACCTTGGAGGTGATGGCTACCGGTGGTGATTGGAACCTATGTAGGGAAAAGCCGTCATAGATCTCTAGAATAGACGATTGGTAATCAAATTGTACGGAGGATGCGATCGTGAAACTTCAACCTCGCCGTTTGCTTGCATCTACCCTGGTTGGTGCTATGCTAACCGTAGGCGCGGCGGCACGCGCTCAGGAAGTGATAGATGTTTCGGCTAATTTTTCTGACCCCCTCACCTTAACGGAAACTTCTGGTGGCGATCGCCAAGATTGCGGATACCATGGAGAAGAGCCAGATTTTATTATTAACCTGCAGCAGGATTTTACCTACCTACGTTTCTATGTGGAAGGAGAAGGCAAACCAACGCTGTTGATGGTAGGTCCCCTCAATACAGATAACAAAGCTAGGTATTGTTCGCAAACCGATCCGGTTTCTGGTGAAAATGCAGAACATTCCGGGTATTGGTCGGCTGGTCGATACGAAGTATATGTGGGTGAAGTGGAAAGCAGCCTTCAAAATCCCTACGAACTTAAGATTACGCAAGAACGTCCTTAATATTTTTTTCGCTTGGCATGGCTAGATTATTGTAGCTGGATGTTCCCTTGGCGATCGATCGCTTGGTTGAAATCTTTTTTCTTTTTTTCCTTTTATCCCCAAGTAGCTTTTTCGCCTCAATGCTACTGAAAACCGAGGAACGTCATTGTTGCTCGGTTTTTATTGTAACGATTTGTATCGTTTTCAGGCGTAGCGATCGCTTTTCGGGTATAATCCTAGCTACTATTTCGTGAGATTGGTTCTTGAGAGACAACAAACATACCAGTTCATTTTCTGTATAAAAGGAAAATTGATGGCAGAGTCTGCATCTAGAGACCTTAGAGAGGTCGATACCCAGGAAATTCTTTCAGCCTATGGTAAAGGCGATCGCGATTTTCGCAATATACGTGTTGTCAGTCAGTCCTTAGAAGGATGCAACCTACAAAACGCTGACTTTAGCGGCAGCCAGTCCCAAAATGTCAATTTCCAAGGAGCCAACCTAAACGGGGTTAAGTTTCGAGGAACCAATTTAGAAGATATCAATTTTCAGCAAGCCAAGGTAAAAGGCACCACTTTTCAGCAAGCGACGCTCAACCGAGTGACGTTTACAGGGAGTCGTTTTCAAGAAACCGATTTTATAAAAGCCTCTATTACCTCATCCAATTTCAACCAAACAACTTTAAAAGGCAAAGGAGTTCGATTCAATAACGCATCGCTGTACGATACCAATTTTTGCGAATCGAAAATCTATGGTGTCTCCTTTTCAGAATGTAAAAACCTACAAAATATTGATTGGAGCAATGCCACGCTCAAGCGAGCTATTTTTCGGGAATCTGTTCTTCAAAATTGCAATTTTAGCGATACCAGCATTTATGGTACCAATTTTCGAGAATCGGTTTTGCGAGATTCCACTTTTGCAGGCAGTAAAATAGGTACAGGTTTTGCTTTTCAAAAAATTCCCTTAACTACGATCTATACAATAATATTAATATCTTTATTATTTATATCTTTAAAGTTTTGGGATTTTATGTTCTATGCCCCTTATTTTCGAGACAGATTGCTAAAAGTAGTTTTAATAATTAGTTTAGTGTTTCTACCAATTTTTATTTTAGTTTTTACAAGATCTAAAACAAGTTTTTATAAAGTAAAAATCGAAAATATAGATTTTTGTGGTGCCAGGCTTGAAAGTACAAACTTTAACCAAGCAAACTGCCAGAAAACAAATTTTCGCAACATTCAAACTGGAATTCACTACAAATGGGCTAGATGGTTTGTCATCGCTTACTTATATTTTTTGCTTACTTTATTTAGTATTTGTGCTATTTATTTGGCCACAGTATTTACATACTTTATACTAAATAGTTTAAACTCTACTCAAGTAGAACAAAAGGCAACTTTTATGACTTGTATTATTTTAACAGTTCTTGGTTGCGCTCATTTTTTGACAACAAGTTTGCTTAAAAATATTAGTGAATCTATTTTGGGAGTTTTCATAACAGGATTTGCGATTTTACTCGTTACTTTCGAGCAGCCAGTTATAAGTGGTGTTGTCTGGACGATTGCTATTTTTGCTATATTACGAATTTTTAAAATTTTGGCAAATTTAAATTTATTAATGACAGTGTTTATCAAACTAGCAATTCTGTTTCTAGGATTGGTTGTATTCTTTAATTATCAAAATATCGATAACTTGAATTTGGTTGATGCTGATATAATACCAATTTCAGTCGCATCTATTATACTCTTTATTTTGTGGTCTACTTGGACAGCAACTTTGGTTTTTGAATTAAAATCTTTTCTATCCAATAGGGTAGTATTTTATTGTATTTCTTCTGCCAATATAACACTGATTTTTTTAAACTCCGGGTATGTGTTATATTTTGCTGCATATGCAGAATTTGAATGGCTAACTTTTTTAATAGAGTGGTTGGCACTTATTTTGGCAACGTTTCTAGGACTTTACTTGGGATGGCAAGCTATACAAGATCGTGAAAATTATCGCCTACTTCGCGATCGCGGCGTTTTCTTTTGCCATTTGTTTAAACCCTTCATTACTGAATTTCAAGGAGCCAATTTAATAGCAGCAAACTTTTCCTTTGCCAGACTGCAAAATGCCAATTTTCAAACAGCAGATTTAACTCATGCCTGCTGGTACGGAGCAACCAAACTAGAAACTTGTCGTTTTGGTAAAAGCTACCTGCGCTATCCTAGCATTCGCAAATTGCTAGCCAAACCGACACCAACAGGATTGCAACGACCAAAATCGCGCAGAGCCAGGCGAGTCATACAACGGTATCACCGACTACCCAAATCTATTAAAAAATTTATTCGTGCAGTCATATTCGATCCCAAGCTAAAAAACTTTGACTATCTCGATTTGCAAGGGATTCGCCTGAGTCATTGGAACATTCCCGACAATTTGGCAGATGGTCTGAGAGCCTTGCCAAAGGGATTGCACTTCCATCGCAGTTCCCTACAATTTTGGATTTGCTTCCCTACCAATGGGTTGGCAGCTTGGCTGTATCCCCTAGAGTTTTGGCGCAGTTCTCTTACCTATAACCTAGCCAACACGAGTTTTGCAGGAAGCAACCTTTGTCACGCCGATTTACGAGGAGCCAATCTAACCAATGTTAACTTGGTGGGGAGCAAACTCCATGGAACCGATCTTCGAGATGCCAACTTAACAGGAATTTACATTCAGGATGTACAACTCTCTTCAAAAACCCGTTTAGAAGGTGCTTTTTGTGAATGGCTTTATCTAGAAAAACCCCAAACCATTTCCACAGAACCAGTTTCTGTATCGCTAAAAGGGAAAGCACTGGATAACTGGGTTTTTGAAGGACTTTTTATGGGAGCTCAGGACGTTGCGGAAATTGCAGATATCCGCAATAATATTGCCAGTATAAAAAATGAATTTGCCACAATCGATTCGATTAGAAACCGGGTCAATCGAGAATATAGACTCAATCGGTTTGCCAATGAAGCTGCTGAAAAATATCAAATCGATGCCGACCTTTATCGACAAATGTTTGAGCATTACAAACACGAAAGACGACAGATGGAACGGCAGCAGTATTGGTGGCAATACATCCTTTGGTTTAAAATTGAACCTGGCATAGAAAAAGCCAATCAATGGACGCAAGAGCTAGATATTTTTCCTTTGCTGGAAAATTTAGGAAGATTGTCAATTTTAGTAGCTGTCGTTACTTTTGCGAACAATATTCTCAAGCCAAATTTCAATCCAGAACAACTATATAGGGCTGGGGAAAACGTACATCCCGATTCCGAACGAATTCCTGGCGTTCAACGATTGGCTTTGGAACAGTTACGCCAAAAACAAGGAAGCTTGGTGGGAATTCACGCTGAAGGAATGAATTTAGAGGGAATAAACCTCCGTGGTGCTGACTTAACGGGTGCCAATTTTCAAAATGCTACATTGACAGCAGCTGATTTCAGTCAAGCTACGTTGTTTGATGCCAATTTAGCAGGAGCTGATTTAGAAGGAGCACAATTAGGTTTTACATTGGGTAATGAAGCCTTGGACGAGCAGTTGTTCTTACTACCACTACCAGAGCATCTTAAAAAGGGTGCTAACCTAGAAAAGGCCGATCTGGAAGGGGCTAACTTAAACAATGCCAATCTAGAACGTGCAATTTTAAACAATGCCAATTTACGTAGTACCAAGTTAGTTGGTAATGAAACAAACTTGCAGAATGCCGAGTTACAGAACGCCAATTTAAGCGATGCCGATTTAAAAGATGCCACCTTAGCATTTGCCAATTTGACAAGTGCTAATTTTAAAAATGCCAATTTAAAAGATGCTAATTTAGTAGGTGCCAATTTAACAGATGCCATTTTAATAAATTCTGATTTAGAAAATACGAATTTAGCAGATGCCGATTTAACGGATTCTGATTTAACAGGTGCCAATTTAACAGATGCCATTTTAACAGATTCTAAGATGATAAATGATAATAACGGTATCGCAGGTGCCAACTTGACGGAGGCTAATTTAACAAATGCCGATTTAACAGATGCCGATCTAACAAATGCCAATTTAGAAGGGGCAATTTTTTGCAATACGACCATGCCAGATGGTACGGTTAGAAATGATGGATGCCCATCTTAGTTTTTCTTTTCCTATCCACGCTACAAACGATTTGGCGACAATTGAGAAATTATCTCATCTGTTTCTCCTGCCGCATGCCGTGCAAACCGCTGTGCCAACGCTGGTACCAAAACAAAGGGATTGCTAAAGCCAGCAAACAGCGAAATTCCCTCAAAGCCATCAAGTTCGCCAACCAACGGCAACCCATCCCTGCTAAATGCCACCAGGCACCGATGGCACTCTCCTGGTAAAGTTGCCAATGAGGGTAAAATCTGGCTAATACTGGCACGAATCTCTGCTTCGCTTTGCTTTAAATTGACTTTTGCTTGCGGGTCGGTGAGAACTCGCGAAATTTGACCGAGGCGAAAGCTGCCATCGAAAAACTGGACGGCACCGGTATCCAAAATGGCTGGTACGGGTTCGTTTCCCGGTTGTTTCCATAAGGGTTCGGCTTGTGGCTGCGTGGCTTTGGCTTCTAATTGTATCCGCTGCAACTCGGCTGGCATCACCAAAGTTCGCAATTGTACATTCGCTGGTGGCGTTTCGATCGCTTCGGCGTGGGTAAAGTAAATCGGAACGTGAATGCCGACTTTGGCTAAAAAGGCACGCGCTATGCCACCTACGCAAATGGCAGTTTGTTTGGCTGTGTAGGTAGTTTTAACTCCCCGCACTCCCCGAATTCGATCGCTTTCTCGTTGCAGGTCTACAGCGCGATCGCAGATGAGTTCACCACCCAACTGCTTGATTCCCTCGTACAGCGCCAACACCAACTTTTCTGGATGGACGTGACCATGGCGTACCGTTAAAGCACCCGCGATCGCGTTAGGATTTAAAAGCGGTTCCAACTCGCAAGCCTGTTGGACATCCAGCAACTGCGGCGGTATGGCAAACTTGGTATAGGATTGTGCCACCTGCTGCGGATCGCTGTTCGGTGTAATGGTCAGCAGCAGATTCAACTCCCGAAACGCAATTTCCCCCGGCAATTCCTCACAAAGCTGGTTATAGCGATCGCGACCTTCCCAACACAACTGCCGCATAGAAACGCCTCCCACCCTGCGATCGGTTCCCGACCAAAACGCAATGCCACCATAACTGTAGCGCGTCGCATTGTGCGGGGAAATTTGTTGCTCTAGTAAGGCAACAGCAAACCCAGCGCGTGCCAATTCGTACCCCAACATAGCGCCAGTGAGGCCGCCACCCACCACCAGCCAGTCATAGGTTTTCTGTGGCATATTCTTTGATCCCAGATGCGATCGCATGGTCCTGTCACCAGCCAAAACCCAACTGTGCCTTTCCCCATAACCGGCAGCAAACAGTTTAGGAATTGCTGTCAATCTGACGCGCGGATACTTCCACCGCATCCACATCAATGGTTCCTGGTGGGGTTAGGCGCTGAAACTTCCCATCTTGTACCTTCAGGGGTTCGCCGCAGCTGGGACATTTAAACTCATATTTGCGAAAACCAGTAAATTCGTACTCGCAAACCGGACAGCTATCTTGAACCAACTGGCGGCTGAACCACCAACGCACCCCCAAAAGAATTAAACTAGGGGCAATAAAAACGAACAGAAGTAAAATCAGCAAAAACTGAAACGTGCCTTTTACCAGCCAGCCAAGACCGATGGAACTCAAAAAGATAATTCCGACGATAATGGCTAGCCAGAAACCAATTCCCGAAAAGTTCACACGTATGCTTTTCATGTTGTCGCGATTCACGGTGGTCACCTAAAAAAATCGGCAGGGTGTTTTATTCCTATCCTAGCTTTCTTGCAAGAGCCTTTGGATTTTTTCCGTTAAAGCATCTTTACCAAACTTGGCCAAAGCTTGCGATCGCAGCCAATCCCCCTGACAGCGTTGGTCCTCGCCGCGCAGCAGTTCGACACAAGCCGCCGCCACAGCTTCTGGGTCGCGATAGGGAACTTGCCAGCCTACCCGACCGTCTTGCAGGGGATCGGCAGAACCATCGGCATCCCCAGAAACCACCGGCACCCCACAGGCCATTGCTTCTAAATACACAATACCAAATCCTTCCCGCGATGGCATGACGTACCCATCCGCCACCCGGTAGTGGTCCGGGAGTTCTTCTGTAGCTACAAAACCAGCAAACACCACCCGATCGCGCACTCCCAAATCTTCCGCCAATTGCGCCAAACGCGGTTGGTCGTCGCCGCGACCGATGACCAAATACTTCACCTCGGGGAAAACCGCCGCAATTTTCCCCAACGCGCGAATGGTCACATCTACCCCCTTGTAAATATCCCCCGACCACAAACGCGCCACGGTCATCAACACCTTCGCATCGTACAATCCGTACCGTTCTACCAACCTCTGGGGTTTTTTTCCAGGGGTAAACCGTTTCCCATCCACCACGCAGGAAACCATACGAAACTGGCGCGGGTCGAGATGGTTGGCCTCGCAAGCGCGATCGCGGCTGTGGCGACTGATGGTCCAAATGCTGTGTGCTTTTTGCAAGGCGCGTACGTAAGCAGGAGAAAGCGGTTCCCAAACTTCCTTGCCGTAGGTAAGCACGGTATAGGGAATTCCCAAAGACCGACACAACAACTGGGTCATCGGTGCCAAATTCACATGGCCGCAAAATACCCGCTGCGGACGCCGCCAAAGTAATAAAAACAGCAACCAACTCGCCAGTCGTACCCTTCCCAGCCAAGGGGAAAGCGTTTTTAAATAGTGAAAAGCAAATACATCGGTATCCCTGGCAAAAGGATTGTCGCCGTCTGGGGAATCCCGCAACAGCAAAACCTCTGCCTTAGCAGCTTGGGGAAGCGGAGGTGACGCCAAATCCCTAACGGCCAGTTTGTAGGCGTGGAGGATATCCTTAACGTAGGATTGAATGCCACCCTCAATGGAGAAAATTTCTAGAAAGAGAAAAATATGATTGGCTGCTGGTTTCACGGAAGCCATCCTCGATTGGTGTTATTGAAAAAATCTGGCAGCATTTTCTTCCGGAGTGTTTGGCCGCCGATCCAGAATTTCTGCCAGTGGCGATCGCCAAGCAGTGGCAATTTGCCGGTAGCCTTCCCGATTGGGATGAATGCCATCCGCCAGTTGGTCAACGCTAACGTAATCGTAAATATCTACAAAGGTTAGGGGAACATTGTTAGAACGTTCCCGCGCCGCCAAATCCGCGATCGCTACATTAAAAGCTTCCACTCGTTCGTTGAGGGTAGGATCTTCCAGCGGTGGCAGCGACCCCACCAAAATACTCGTTTGCGGTTGTTGCTGGTGAATATCCCGTATCAAAGCCAACCAACGTTGCGCCGCCGTATCCAACTGGTATCCTTGGGCCATATCGTTGGTACCAATCAGCAGCACAACCACCTCCGGTTGCGATCGCCGCAGCCAGCCAGCAATCCGTTTGCGAATTTGGTCGATCCGCCATCCCGAGTGACCTTCGTGGTCTCGATCCGGCAGTTCCGGCGGTCCATCTTGCAAAGACCCCACCAAATCAATGGCATACCCATCCTCCTCTACCAGCATTTGCCACAAAGGCAGGCGATAGCCACCAGGAGTATACGGTCCTTTGGTAATTGAATCTCCCAACGGCATCACCGCGATCGCATGACCATTGTTTTCTAAAACCTGGTTGGACATTCTATTCCCCGGCCAGCATCCCACAACCATCAACGCTACTAGGATAGTACCGATCGCGATCGCTACCCAATTTTTTCTGCTCATAACCAAAACACCAACGAACCTACACTTGGCTATTCCCCCATCTATTCCTATCCCATCTTCCCCATCTTTGCTATTTTAAAAATAGAAACCAAAGCCCATTGAAAAAATTTCCCATGAACTATTTAGTAGCCGTACTCGCCGATCGCATTCAGGCGGAAGCCGCTTACTCAGCTTTAGAGCAAGAAGGCTTTCCCATGGAGAAAGTCACCATTCTGGGAAAAGGATACAAAACCGCCGATGAATTTGGGTTAATTGACCCCAACGAACAAGCCTTAAATCAAAGCAAATTTTTGGCTACCTGGTTGATTCCCTTTGGCTTCGTGGCCGGGTTTACCTTCAGTTATATCACCGGCTTGAACACCTTTGCCTGGGCCGGCGAAATTGGTAACCACGTCGTTGGTGGCTTTTTAGGCGCGATTGGTGGTGGTATGGGAAGTGCCTTCGTCGGAGGAGCTGTGGGAGTAGCCATTGGCGGTGGCGATGCACTCACCTACCGCAACCGTCTTAATGCCGGAAAATATATCATTGTCGTTCAAGGATCTGACACCCAAACCCGTCGCGCCACCAATTTGCTGCGTTCCTACGAACCAGAAAACTTGCAAGGCTATCAAGCACCCGAATCCTAATTTTTGCCATCATGCTACCAAGAGAGGACCTACTCAAAGGCGTCGAACATCGGGAAACTCTAGCAAGAGCGATCGATTTAGCGGAAAACGCACTGCGTACCTGGGAAGTTTCCTATACGGATTTTCTCTCGCCACCAGAAGTGGTGGAAATCCAGGAAGTATTGGGTCAGTTGAGCGAAGTTCACCTGCTAGCTGCCGGAGGATATCCCCAAGCCGAACGCCAACGCATGGCGATCGCGCGTTGCGAACTTCCTTTGGATGCTTCCATGGTTCCCCTCACGCCTCTCGACATTAGCGGCAATTTTCTCTTCGATACCGCCACCCACCGCGATTTTCTCGGCGCTATTTTAGGGACGGGGATAGTTCGGGAAAAAGTCGGCGATATTATTATTTTGGGAGAACGCGGCGCTCAAGTTATTGTAGTTCCCGAAATTGCTGAATTTTTAGAACTTAGTTTGACCCAAGTGCGATCGGTTCCGGTAAAAACCCGCCAAATTGACTGGAAAGAACTCAAAGTTCGTCCTCCCAAGAAAAAAGAAATGACCACCGTAGAACCTTCCATGCGACTGGATGCGATCGCATCTGCCGGATTTGGCATGTCTCGCAACAAAATGTCAGACCTCATCGCCGCCGGCGACGTTCGCGTCAACTGGAAACTCGTTACCACCGCCAGCCACAGCATCTCCCCCGGTGATTTAATTTCCGTACGCAGCAAAGGTAGGGTAGAAGTCGGTGACGTCAGTACCACTAAGAAGAATCGATATCGGGTGCAGTTGACACGGTATGTTTGAAGGGAAAACAAAGAGAAGATGGGGAGTCCGATCGAAGGAAAATTCCCTAACCTTAAATTATAACATTTCTAGAAATTTTAGCAAAATAAAAATCGCCGCTCATTTGTTAAATCTTGCAAGAAATCCAACGCGCCAGTCCCCCTGATATTTTATACCAGATTCGCTCCGCAAGAATCACCATTTTTTGTAGGGAAATCCCCCGTAGTTGCCCCTTTTACCCTATAGCAACACCAAATTCCACCTCAGAAATCGTATCATCTAATTCCTTTTTGTAGGGGCACTTCGCAAAGCACCCCTACCAGAGCAATAAGAAAATCTTAGACAATCGTTCTTTTTCAGAAATGCTCTTAGAATCGTTCTCCAAAACTAAAGTGGAGGCTAACGTCTCCTTGGTCGGCAACACCCAAATCCAGCAGTAACGGACCAAACTCCGAATCTACCCGCAAACCAACACCGACACCAAAACCCGTTCCGGCTTTATCCCGTTCGTCTGCCGGTTCGCCTTTCACCGTTTCCGCCGTATCGAAATCCGTACCAAAATCCACAAAAGCAGCGCCATTAATTGTCCGCAACAGCGGCAAATCTACTTCACCAAACAAAGGAAAACGATACTCCGCCGTCGCCTGCAAAAATGTACGTCCAGTTCCCAGTTCGCCGGCGCTATAACCGCGTACAGACTTCCTACCTCCCAAGCTAAACCCTTCGTAAGGAGGCAAATCGCCAATCGTATGACCCCCCTGCAAATTCAACAGTAGGGTTTGTTCTTCCGCCAAGGGAACATACTGGCTGTAGCCGGCGGTAATGCGATTGAAAGCAATATCGCCAAAGCCAATGGGAAGGGATTGTTCCACCCCTACCTTGAGTTTGGAACCACTGGTGGGAAACACTTCTCGATTGAGACTTTCTCCCACCAACCCAAAATTGAGGGTTACCAAGTCGTCTTGACCGTCTTCCCCGAAGGTAAGGCGATTGCCAAACTCATCCCGTTCCTGAACTTCATCGGTAAAAGCGCGGTTGCGGACAGACACCCGTTGGTAGCCAATGCCGGCGCTGAGGGTAACATCGGGATGGACCTTTTGGGAAACTTCCACTTCCCCTCCCAACCGGTGCACCCAGGGAGTATGTTCGTGGACCAGTTCCACATCTTGACCGCCGTGGATAAAAACGCCTTCGGGGGAACGGCTGTTAAAAAACGACAGGCGATATCCCACCTCCTCCATGGTGGGGTCTTTGTCGTATGCCAACTCGTAGCCGAAAGTCTGTTCGCCAGCTTCAAAACTGGCTTCTATATTTCCCAGACTGGCCTCAATTTGTCCGAACCAGCCTTTGGCAGAACTGTTGCTGGGAAAAGCAAAAATGGAAAATCCACCACCATCGTCGTTGCCTGGCGGTTCTTGAGCAATGGGAGCAGCCAAGGTCCCCGTATCCTCCGGTTGCAGCAAATGGCTGGCATTTTCCCGCAGAGCCGGATTGGTTGGTGGGGCCAGGGACTCGCTGGTTGGGGTAGGATGGGAACTAGGTGGCGTTTGTCCGTAGCTGGGGGCAGCCAATAGGGATGTGCTGCTGGCTAGGACAATGGTAAAAATTGTGGGAGAATGGTTTTTTAGCGATCGCATATTCCGTTCACTCCTGGTATGCCATATCAAAAGGTTTACCTACTTTTGTCTTTGGAAAAAGTAAAAATTTTAGAACTCAAGAAAAAAGAATGCTCAGTTTTCCAGACTTTTTTACGGCTTGTTCCGGTCGCTGGACCACGGAAAGAACCTATCACTATACGCTCAAAAACGAAATCGAACGCTCCCATACGGAGTTCACCGTACGGCCTCTCGAAGAGGCATACAAGCAAAATATCATATCCTCCCTTGGTGGGGCGCAAGTCAAAGCAATAGAGCCCAAAATTCCTCAAAATAAAGAAATCCCCGGCTTTGCCATTCATTTTGATACGGTGTCGGAAACCGGCGAACAGGTCTCTATGAGTTTAAATGCCTTGTTCGTCCCGGACCGCTACCTGCCATCCGATAGGTGGGAAACTTCCCCCATCCCGGTTCCAGCAGCAGCGGAAGTATCCGAACGCGACGAGGAAGTAATTCGGGGATACTACTTACGCGACCAAGGGTACTCGGAAACAGGTGCGATTGCCGGACGGTTTACCTACCAACCCACCCGCCAAGCCTTGGAAATGACCACATTTTACCGTCGTTCCGTGGCGGTCGATCGCATGCGTTTTATTGCTCCCGACCAGCGCCTGCGTACCATTATTACCTACGAACGTCCCCCCCACCAAAACCAACCTCCCACCACGGTCAATTTGGTGGGATTTGGCTTGGAACAGCGACAGGCTGAGGGATAGCTCGCACCAATCCATCGTCTACAGACCCCTTGAAACTATGTATCGCCGCGATTTTCTTTTTGGGACTGGTTTGCTGGCTCTGGGGTTCCTCCTTTCCGGATGCGGTGGCAGCAGCCAAAATGCATTTCGTGTCCGCTTTTTGAAAAATTCCGTTCCCCTGCGGATTTTAAATAAATTTCAACCTGCCGCCGAGGTTCCCTTCCATGCAGAATCGGAACAGCAATTGCAGGATTTGTTTGCTTTTTTAAAAACTTGGCAACAACGGGTGGACATTTCCGAAAGGACCCCGCGCCGTCCCCATGTGGTTACTTTGGGGGATTACTGGCTCAGCCAAGCGATCGCGCAAAACCTCATTCATCCGGTCAAAACCGACCACCTTACCCGTTGGTCGCAGCTTTCCCCACGCTGGCAAACCCCAGTTCGCCGCAACCGGCAAGGCCATCTCGACGAAAACGGTCAAGTGTGGGGAGTTCCCTATCGCTGGGGATGTACGGTCATTGCCTACCGCCAGGACAAACTAGACTGGCTACCCCAGGATTGGTCGGATTTGTGGCGTCCCCAACTCAAACAACGCCTCTCGCTTTTGGACAATCCCCGGGAAACGATTGGGTTGACCCTGAAAAAGTTGGGGTTTTCTTACAATCAGACTTCCCTGGCAGAGGTTCCCCAGTTAGAATCCGAACTGCGATCGCTACACCAACAGGTGAAGTTTTACAATTCCACTACCTATCTAGAACCATTGATTCTCGGGGATACCTGGGTGGCAGTGGGGTGGTCCACCGATATTTTGCCGGCTTTGTCCAGCCACCGGGAAATCGCGATCGCTATGCCAACCTCGGGAACGGCTTTATGGGAAGATGTGTGGGTATGTCCGGCTTTACCAGAGCCATCGGCAAGTTCCCCACTGACATCTACGCTCCACCAATGGTTGGATTTTTATTTGCAACCGGAAATTGCTTTGCAACTGGCGTTGCTGAGCAAAGGATCGTCTCCCGTTCTCTCTGCCAGCGATGCTAAGGAAATTCCCGAATCATACCGTTCTGTTCTAGCTCCCTCGCCAGGGATTCTCGACAGCAGCGAATTCTTGGAACCCCTATCTCGGGAACTAGTTAAGGACTATCAGGCTCTTTGGCAGCAGGTTCGCAGCCAAGTTTGATGCCGGCAACAGGAAAAGGAAGGGGAATTTGGGATCGAAATATTGACAAATTTTGGATTTTCTGGTATCTTTCTATTATAGAAGCAGACAATCCTGGCTTAGCTAGGAAGCCAATTTTCCCCAGTTTCCCCAAAAGGAAAATTTTTCAAAGCCCCTAGCGCAGGGGAAGGTTTCGGTTGAGACTCCTTCGCTCAAACATCTAAGCAGGAAAATTTTATTTTTTGAAGTGGGGAGTTCAATTAAAAATCAAAACCGCCGCTGCCGCGCAAACTACCACCTTTGCCAGCAGTATCGATCCAAACGCGACAAAAATCGCCCCCCGTACTGCAGTTGTATACAGCCAACAAATCTTGCTGGCGGTTAAATACACGGATGTTGTAGCCAAAATCCTGTGCGGCCGTTCCCATACGGTTGACAAATTGATAGCGTGCCAGATACTTCATAAAACTCCATACCTGGCGATTCACCAGCAAATCCACCTGCTGGGTTTCCGGGGAGACGATCCAATTTTCTAGAACTTGATACTGCAGCTGTTCGCGGGACCACCACAGACTGGGAGGGGTCAGTCCTTCCCGAGAAATATCGTCGATCGTCCGCAGGGAACGGTCTTGATTGGTTTCTCCTGCTTGCAAAGGCTCAAAATTGGGCGGTTCCAGGGAAGGAATTACTAGGGGAGTAGGATATTTGGGGAAATTATCCCCATCACTGGGTTGTGCGATGGCGGTAGGAGACAGCCAAAAGCTCCCTCCCAGAAAAGCAAGCAGGCAGATATGGTGGATGGAGCGAAAGACAGGCATGATGTGCATCCTTGTACGGCATTTAAAATTCCCACAGGCGGCGACCTTCGCGACCCTTGAGGCGTTCGTGGGTATCTCCTAGGAGTTTGGGAATATCCAGATTTTCCGGACAGCGAGGCAGACAATCGCCACATTCAGTACAGCGGTTGCCCTTACGACCAGGGAACCAGTGACCGGCATTTTCAAACATACGGTAGCGATACTTGCCAAATTCGCTCATGTCGTAGGCTACGGCTAAATTGCGCAGTCGCAAAACCTCGGGAATGTTAATTTCTTCTGGACAGGGGAGGCATTGGTAGCATTGGCTGCATTTGTCGCTTCCCAAGGCAGCATCGGCGGTGGATTTGAGTTTTTGTAGGGTGGCGGCTTCTTGCGCCGTTAGCGGTTCGCTGCGATCGCCCAGTCGAACGGCTTCTTGCAACTGTTCGGGATTGGCAGGACCAACGCTGAGGGTAGTCACCCGGCGATCGCTTAACAAAAATCGATAGGTTAGTTCCAACGGTGTAAAAGGCTGGCACAACTGCTGGAGTTTGGCCGGTGGCGCAAACAATTGTCCCCCTTTATCGGCAGGGGAGATAATAAATACCCCCATATCTTGCTCCCAGGCAAGATCCACAGCTTTATGGAGGCGCTGGTAAAAATAGTAATAATGCAGATTGACAAAATCGAATAAATTTGATAGGATAGATTGCTGGACAATTTCTAAAGGCGCGTGGGTAGAGAAACCCACATGGCGTACGCGACCATCAGCCAAAGCCCGTTCCCATCCGCGGCGACAACCATCGGCAGCCAGCACCCTATCGAGGTGGTCCCAAGTATTGATACCGTGAACAGCCAGTCCGTCGATAAAGTCAAGCTGCAGCCGTTGCAGGGATTCGTCAATATAGCGCTCCATTTGGTCGGCGCTTTCCAGGGGCGGAATTTTGGTAGTGACAAACAACTGCCGGCGCGGTAGGGGCAAACCAGCTTGCAACGCCTTGCCCAGATACACCTCACTGCGACCGTACCCCCGTGCCGTTTCGATATGGTTGATGCCTTGGCGGACAGCCTCGCGGACAGTAGCTATTGCCATTTCTTCGCTACGAAGGCATCGCATCGTTCCCACCGAAAAAACCGATATGAGACGGTTGGTGCGGCCAAAGCGTTTGTAGTGCATGTTGATCCAATCTAAAAAAACACCAATCGCCATCAGCCATTAGCCCGAACCTTGATAGGTCAGGTCGCGACCAATGACCAATGACGAACTTCAAGTTTCGCCTTGCCTGGGGAGGAAGCTGGGTTACTGACTTTCTGCCCCTGCGGAACCGCCCCGTTGAATAAAATCCTCCGGTCGCAAATTGGAAACAAAATCGTGAAACGCTTGGCGTTCCGCCTCATCAGCATCCCGGTCAACGGGAATCGAAGCATCAGCAATCACTTCTTCCATGACCCAGATGGGGCTATCCGTACGTAAAGCCAACGCGATCGCATCGCTAGGGCGGGCGTCAATTTCTTTTTTGGTATCCCCTTGGCGAATCATCAGCAAGGCATAAAATGTATTGTCCTGCAGGGCATGGACCACCACCTTTTCCAGTACCATATCCCACTCATCCAAGAAATTGGCCATGAGGTCGTGGGTTAGCGGACGCGGTGGTTTTTGGTTTTCAATCGCACCAATAATGGCTCTAGCTTGGTCTTGACCGATATAGATCGGCAAGGCGCGGCGTTCGGAATTATCTTTGAGCAGTACAATGGGACTCCTGGTAGCTGCATCTAGAGCAATACCAGCAACTTTCATTTCAATCATGGGTTCAGCCTCGTGAAAACATCGGCAAAAGCACGCTTCGTTCCAAGGAAAAGCATGAAGGGTCGATGGGAAGCTACCTCTAATTCTAGGAAATACAATAGGGCTTTTCCTATATAGGATGCGGGTTTTAACCGTTCCATCGGGAACCTTTGCTGTCGTCAAGCTACAGCACCCAACGAACCAACCTAGAACAGTCCCCACAGTATTCTCTATTTTATTTTATAGCCATCTCGATCGGAGTGAATAGCCAACCGAGTGCCATGCTGCTTGGTCCATCTATATCGCTGCTGTGCTAGATTTTTGGTGGTTCCCCCTACCTGACGGGGATTTTTGTCAGCTGGTGTTTGCAAACAAGGAGTTGGCTGTGTTTACCGGAATTATACAAACTGTAGGGACCATCAATGCAATCGGCAGCGATCGCCTAGAAATTTCGTGGGAAGCCGTCCATGCCCCCGCCGCGATCGCCGAAGATTTAGCTATTGGCGATAGCATTGCTGTAGATGGCATTTGCCTCACCGTAGAAAAAATTCTACCATCGGGCTTTATCGCCAGCGTCTCCCCAGAAACTCTCCGCCGCAGCACTTTGGGCAACGCTTCCGGCCAACCCGTTAACCTAGAATCCGCCTTGCGTGTCGGCAGCAAACTCGGCGGCCATTTCGTTTCCGGCCACGTCGATGGCATGGGTGGTTTGGAAACTGTGGTGGAAACCGCCACTGCTTGGGAAATAGTGTTTGGACCAGCCCCCGACCACATACAAACCTGGCAAAAACACATCGCTCCCTATATCGTATCCAAAGGTAGTATAGCGATTAACGGCATTAGTTTAACCATATCGGACTGCGACGATGGGGGCAATTGGTTTCGCGTCGCTGTCATCCCCCATACTTACCACCACACCAACCTATGCCACCTCCGACCGGGAAGTTTGGTTAATTTAGAAACTGACCTCCTCGGCAAATACGCCGAAAAACTCCTGCGCCAACACGTACAACCCAACTCCACATCTCCCCATACTGCTGCTAGAGAAGACCTAACCCCAGAATTTTTAGCCGAAAATGGCTACTGTTGACACTCTCTAAACATCGTGAAACCAATACACCAACGTACCCGTTTCGTCGCTGTTCACCTCAGCCAAACCTTCCATTTCCAACTCTCGCAAGAGCATCTCCACATCCTGGACAGCAATTTGCGTATCCACCGCCAGTTGTTCAACAGAAACGACACCCCCTTTGTCTCTAGCTGTTTGCAATACCTTGAGCTTTAAATCCTCGTGTGTGGGAGAAGTCATCGTTTCCGTGATGGCGGGAGAAGATTCTAGGGGAACCCCTCGGGGTGACAAACCGTATTTGGCTTTGGTGCGACTTTCATATTCTTGCACCAGCGATGGAATCAAAAACAAATCCAAGATCGTGCCAATATCTCCCACCAAAGGCAACATCCACAGGAATCCCGTCACGAATTTACCGTTGTAGAAACGATGCAAACCGCGCAGGGGATTGGCTACGTTACCAGCAATCAACCCCACAGCCCAGAGCAAATAAGTGATTTTCAGACGCGGCGTTGGTTGTAGTTGCAAGATGGTTGGTTCAATGGGGTCGGATACCGACGCTGCTGAGGCAGAAGCATTGCTCCTCTCACTATTCACTGACGACGATCGCGTGGGAGAATGACGGTTGAGCTCGTCTAAAATCTGTTGGGCGCTGGTGTAGCGTTGGCTAAGAGCCCTTGCCAGCATTTTATCGAGAACGTAGCCCAAAGACTCGCTAATGTGATTGTCCACCAAATAATCCTGCCAAACCCAAGTATCCTCGTTGCTGTCGAACAAGTCAAAAGGCGGCATATCCGTTAGCAGGCGAACGCAGGTCACGCCCAAAGCATACAAATCGCTGGCATAGCTGGCTTTACCGGCATGAATCGGGAGCTTGAAAGCCCTGACTTTTTAAAGCAGGGATGAAAAGCGACCCGTGCGGCTTTAGCCGCCGTC
>NZ_LNDC01000135.1 GCF_001870905.1 Geitlerinema sp. PCC 9228 | reverse complement strand
GATGGCCCCGTACTAGGATGCCTCTTAGCGCAGTTGATACGCCTACTGGCCACACCAACATTCTAACTGACGTGGGGCGCAAGCCCCAAAGTTGGCTGTATCCCCTCCCTAAAGCACCAGGGGTTTTAGCCTTCCCATACTGTTTCTATAAAAAACATTTTACGATGGAGCGAGAGGGTTTGCCGTTTCTCCCTACCTGCCATCTCCCGCGGGGGCATGGAAAGAAAAGCAGCTACGGCCGTTGCCTACTGAGATGGCGTGGCAGTTTCTTCTTGGTTGGCTTGGCTGGCGGTTTCCGAGCGATCGCTACTTTCGCCCGTTTGAATCACCAAAACCGAACAGTGAGCGTTGTGAACGACATAGTTGCTCACGCTACCGAGCAATACCTCTGCCAATCCCCGGCGACCGCGACGACCAACCACAATAGCATCTGCATTCCAGGCTTTGGCGGCACGGCAGATCCCAGGACCTGCCTCGTCTATTTTAAAATCAAGTTCTGTAGAAATCCCCCTTTTGCTAGCCTCTTCGCTCATTTTTTGCAACCAGAGGCGAATGTGTTCCGTTTGTTTTTGCAGCCAATCCTGTTGGTTTTTGTGGGCACTTTCCACCAAATCGGGATACAACCCCACTTCAATGGGAACTGGGATAATTGGTTCCCCAGCAATTTCCGGATCCATGCAGTGAAAAAGCATCAACTGCGATTGCGAAGTGTCTGCCAATTCCATAGCATGGCGAAATACCGTATCGCTCAATTGCGATTCGTCCAAAGCGACAAAAATTCTGGAAAAACTCATTTTTCATTCCCCAAATTGCCTTCTTGCTTATACCCTAACGCAAGGCTATGAGAATCGTTTATTTTAGCAGCAATACTTGACACTTAGCTTAAAAGACTTTTACAAAATCCCTCGCGATCGCTCCTGTGCGATCGCTAGCCCAATCCATCTTGGTGGGAAAGCTATACCAAGAACCGTTCCAACCCATTGGTATCAGCAATACAGATTGTATCGCGACTGCGATGGATCAATCCTTTCTTTTCCAACTTGCTCAAAACCCGAGTCACCGTTTCCCGGGCTAAACCACTGAGGCTGCTCAATTCTCGGTGGGGTAAGTTGGGAATTTCCACCCCTTCTTCCACATACTTGCCTTGACCTTCTGCCAAAAACAATAAAATATCAGCCACCCGAGAGGTACTATCGGCCTCTCGAACGCGCAAGCGGCGGTTCACCTGTCGCAAACGCCTAGCCATCAGCTGTGCCAAGCGAATGCCTGCTAAAGGTTCCGAGTGAATCAACTGCACGAAATCTTGGGCTGGCATGTTGCCAATGGTAGTGGGAGCGAGGGTAATCACATCCGTGGAACGGGGCACTTCATCCAAGGCCGCCATTTCCCCAAACAGTTTCCCCTTACCAATAATATTGAGCGTTACTTCGCGACCATCCAGATTGTAGGTACGAATTTTGACCCAACCATCGATAATAAAATACACCGAACTTCCCCAATCATTTTCCAGCAAAATCACTTGGTTGGGTGGATGCTGGCGCGTCACAATATGGGCAGTTGCCCTTTCAACGACCTGGGCAGGCAATCCAGCAAAGAAAGGACAGCGTTCGATTAACTCCTGTATTTTGACATCCGACTCGCGGAGATTTTGTCTTTCATCCATGAGGTTTGGCATTCAAAAAATGAATAGGGATGAAGCTACTGACCGAGTAGGCTGCTGTTTGGCTACTGCCAAATATACGCATCGATCCCCCAATGTCAAGTCCGTGACCAGCTCTCTGGCAGAAAGCTAAGCTACGCACAGGTATGCCGGAGATCGCCTAACATTGAGATCGTTGAGATAGAGGTATGCATGCCCCGCAGGCACCAGGTTACCAACCATCTTACAATTGACAGCAACTTTTACAAGGGCAAATCACCATCGGCGGCACCAAGGCGGGTCTGGTTGCCTGCAAATGCTACTGCTTGGCAAGTAGACCTGATTGACCCCGATTGCACGATCGTAATATATAGAGAACAGGTCTGATTAGAAAATTTTTGCCTGTGCTGGTTGCTTGAGATGCGGACATTGCCGTCGTATTTAGTAGAATATCCGAATTTTTGCGGCTTAGCCAGTCACTTTCCTTTTCGGGAAGGCAATGGGTGCGATTTTTCTTGAGGGAAGCTTGGCGAAAACGCTATCTTGGCTGCCTAAAAAGCTTTCCGGTTTTCACGGTTTGTCTGTTTTGTTTGTATTATTCGAGGTTTTATCGTGAGTTCTCCTTCCTTGGCCGACCTTCAATCCCTGCTGCACGAAATTGACGAAGCTCTATCAGAACAACCTCCCCGCCTGCGGCTTGGCTTGACCAGCAAAGACGACCGCCAACGCCAACTGTTAGAACGAACTCGCGAATTTTTGGTGGCTTTACAATCGCAATGGTCTCAACCATCAGCTGCTGGTCACCAAGCTGCATCGCCGTCTCCCCAAGAAAACTCCCCGGAAAATGCTTCGGAAACTCCCTCAGTAGAAACGTGGCGATCGCAACTGCAAACCATTCGCGCGACCTTGTTGGGGTCAATACAAACCGAATTGGACGAACTGCAGCAACAGCGCCAGGAATTGCTGCGAGAAATTCGCCAGTTAGAAGCCAAACGCGCCCAATATTACTCCTTAGCCGCCCAACAAGACCAGCAACAACAGGCCATTGCCCAATTTTTGGAACGCTTGCTCGAACGCTTGCAGCCCACCCTGAAGGCACAAATGGCCAAAACCCTCAAACGGTTGGAAACCCAATTTCTCAGTTTGGAAGCCGCGCCTTCGGAAATTTCTTCAGTTCATCGTTGGGGGTTAGCCGCCACGGAGGCGGAAACCGGCAGCCAGCCCAGTTCAGGGGAGTATCCCCTACATCCTGCCGATCGCTTGCAAAAATTGCGACAGTTGCAGGCCCAATCGGATCGCATGCTCCAGGATTTGGATGCCACCATGCAGGTAGTTTTTGACTCGCTGTTGCAAAATACCCGCAGTTACGAACAGTCCCTCTCGCAATCCCTCTCGCAAATGTACAATTTGGGACAGCAGGGAGAAAACATGATTGCGGCGTTGGTAGAAGCGATCGCGGAGCGGGCTCAAAATCTACCATCACCAGAAACTGAAAGCAGCGAAAAAACCACGGTTTCCCCACCAACTCCCCCAACTGCGCCGAAAAAGAGCGGTGCGGTAGCTCCCCCCGAACCATCCCCTGTCGATCGCGCTGGGGAGACCTCACCCACCCATTCCCCCAGTAGCGAACCCACCGAAACCGAGCCAGAACCCACCACCGCCACCGAGGAAAACAGCGATCGCGTCTCTAGCAACGAGACCGCCACCGACCCCCACGAGGATCGTTTTGAAGAGGTGCCTGGGACAAGCGAACCCACCAGCAGCGATCGCAGTGAGGGAAACCAAGACCAGCAAAACCAACAGGACCCCCCAGAGGCAGCGATCGAAAATGACTACAGCGACATTGAAGCCTTAGAAGCCAGCCTGTTTGCCTCCGACGAAACGACAACCAATCCCACCACCAGTTCCGAACCGGAAAATTCTTTGGCCCCAGAAGAAGAGGAACTAGACGAGGAAGACCTCACATTTTTTCAAGATTTTTGGTCGTCCTCCGAAGCGAGGGAAGAAAGCGAAACCAACACCGAAATTCCCAACAGCGAAAACTACGCCTCCCTAGCTGCTTCCCTGTTTGCCACCGAGGAAACCGTAGAGGAAGCCCCCGATTTCTTTCAAGCGGCTTCCATGTCTCTCGAATCCACCAGCGAAATTCCCACCGATAGTGCTTGGGAAGAAGCGGCAGAGTTTTTCCAAACTGCCTCCCAATCCCTAGAAACCGTTGATGAAATTCAAGAACCGGAAACCATTTACAACGAAGAAACCCCAGAAGATTTTGAAGCCAGTGCCAGCGAGTCGGAATCCCAGGAAAAACCGGCAGGGCAATGGTTGGAAAACATTGCTTCCCTGGATGAGTTGGTAGCGGAACTGGAACATTCTATCCTGCCTTGGCAACGGGGCGATAGCGCCCAAAATCCCCAACGTAGGGACTCGTATGCCTCCCACGGAGCTTCGGATTGGCGGTGGCGGGAAGGAGAGCAAAACGGGGAGAGCGACGAATACGTTCGCTGCTTTCCCGAGGAAAACTTGCTGCCCCAATCGGGGATGGAAGAAGAAGGACCGCCGGATTTGTCTTTGGGCGATACAACGTTACAGCGCCTACAGCAAGATCTATCCAACTTGGAAAGTGCCACCCCGATTGCCAGCGAAGAAGACTGGGAAGAAGCTACCCGCATTCAATTTGTACCTAGAAGCGAATCTTCTAGCAGCGATCGCGAGCCAGAAGTTCCCCCAGTCAACCCTTCTCTAGAGGAAGATGACGACGATGAGGAAGAGGGAACAGTGTTTCTCAATACCAGAGCCACGCCTGGGGGCAAACCCCTGGCTGACCCCACAACCGATGCCAGCGAAGAAGCAGCCAACAGCAGCGATTGGTTTGGCGATGCCGAAACCAGCAACGCCACCGAAGCAGAAGAGGAGGATTTACTCGCGGAACTCAGTGCTGCCACACCACCAGAGAGTAAGATCGTCGAAACAGAACCGCAATGGTGGGGTTGGGAAAGCACAACCACCGAAACACCGACTCCCTCGGCAGCCGATCGGGATTTGTTTGCTGATTTGGAAGCAGCTGCCGAAGCCGATAGCGAATCCACATCTACCTCTAATGGTACGAACGATTCGTTTTTTTCAGAAAATCGCGATCGCGGCAGTGGCAAAAAAAAACCGAACTAGAAACAGACGCATACAAGCAGTGGTGGATGGCATTGGGAAAACAACCGCATTTAGAACCAGGAACGCCTGTGGCAGATTGTACCGCCAGTCGGGTGGGAGAAACACTGGTATTCAATCCAGTGAAAACGCCAACATCTTCTTCCACCTGGTATTTAGGTTTGGATTGGGGAACTACGGGCTTATCTGCTACGTTTTTGCATCGGGAAACGGGGTCATTCCACCCTATATACCTAGAATCAAACGGTTCCCCATGCTACCGATTTGCAGGCAAGTGCCACACCAATGGCGACGAACGGCTGGCTGATAGCGCCCAAGATCGCTGGCTGCAGGAATTTAAACGCTTGTTTGCTGCCAGTTTAGGGGGATATTCGGATACCATTTGGGAACTTCAGTGGCAGTGGTCCTCGGAAATTGCTTTTTCCCTGGAACAAATCGTAGCAGAACTCACTCAATGGTTCGGTCAATGGTTGGCTACGGTACAAGCTTCGGGGAAAGCAGTGGGGCTGGATGAGGCGGATTATCAGCAAGCATGGTCGCAGTTGGCGGGTGTGGTGGTGGGCATGCCCGGTGGCATTTCCGATGCTTATGGTTTTCACTTGCGCGAGGTTTTGCTAGGAGCTGGTTTGGTTGAGCATCCCCAACAAATCTTTTTGGTGGAGGATACGGTGGCGATTTTGGCTAGCCAGTTCCCTCAGGGAAGCGCAACAGCCACACCAAAGGTTTCCCCAGCATCGACGTTATCCCAGCGTACAGCGCCCTTACCTAGTAGTGGTGTGACCCTGGTGGTCCATTCGGGGGCTTCGGCAACGGAGTTGGCTTTGGTATCGCTACCGGAAAATTATGCAGATCTAACTCACGATCGGTTCTATTTCCGTAATTTTACGTATGGAGGGTGCGCCCTCGACCAAGATACGGTGTTGCAAGTTTTGCTTGATGGGAGCTATTGGGAAAGTACGGAACTGACGATTCCGCCAGAAGCTAGACCAAAACCGGGATTGCCAGAACGTTGCCCACGCGATCGCCTGACCATGGCACTACGCAGTTCCCATTTGGGGATAATGTTGCTGGATATTGCTAGCGATCTGAAAAAAGTTTTGCTAGAACCGAACAATCAAGATAGCTATTGGCTACAAATTGGCAACTATTGCCGTCAAATTCAACGCCGGGATTTGGAAAGTCGAGTGCTGGTGCCTTTTGTACAGCAGCTCAACCGGGAACTGAATGCTTTGTTTAGCGAGACGGGGATTGCGGTGCAATCGGTACGCCATGCTATTTGTACGGGGGGAAATGCCTCTTATGAGGCGATTGGACGTTGGCTGCGGCAGAAGTTGCCCAATGCAACGATTGTTCAGGATGTGTATGGGGAGGGCAAACAAGCGACCCAGACGCGAATTGCTTGTGGGTTGGCGGCTGTTCCTTTGTACCCGCAGTTGCTGCCGCGGGGAAAGGCTCAGTATAGCGATTATTTCTTGCTTTGGGAGTTGCTGGATGTTTTGACTCGCGCTTCTCTCGATCGGGTGCCAAAGAGTTGCTTGACCCAATCGCAAATTTTTCAGTGGCTGCAACAGCGGGGAATTCCTGTGGTGGCGGTGGGCGATCGCTTGGAACGTTTGTTGGAAAATCGCTGGCCGGATGGTTTGTTTCCCGATGGTGAGGACGAGCTTTGGTTGACGCCGGCTTCCCGCGAAACTCTGCAACAGCTACAGGTGCGCGATTTGCCTCTGTTTGAGCGCGATCGCGAGGAAGGTACCTACCGCCTGAATTTACAAGTAGCAACGCTGTGGAGAAAATATTTCCATTCAGCAATTAAAAATAGCTATCAAAAGCTACAAGAGCCTTTGCCCGCTCAGATATATTCTGAAGTATCGGAAAAATAGGTATCTAGAAATCAAAGAGGCTTTTATTCGTCAATCGCAAAACAGTAATATTCTTCAAAAGGTGGGAAAACAAGAGTGCAACTGAGGTAAATGCTTTTTCTAAGAGGTTATAGCGATCGCGTTTGGGGGGTTGGTGGCTAGCAAAGTTCTAGCAACTTGCTTCCAGAATTTAGGGACAAGGTGGGTTGTTTGGATTTTGGCATTCCTACGTATAATCCCTGAAATTGTTAGTCCCAAGGGAAATTTCTATCCCACATCTCGTGCCCAATTTTAAGTATTTCCCCGGATAGCGATGGCCGGTGGTGAAAGTAAGGAAATATACCAAATCCCTTGTAAGGATTAGGAGAATTTTACGAAGTCGCAATCTTTTTTAAAGTTTTTGCAAACCTTGCCGGTGAGACCCCACAGTAGGGGCAGCCATTGGGTATAGTACAGGGAAAAGACAGTACGTGAAAGGAAAACCTGCCGAAAGCCGTCAGCACCCCCGGCTGAAGTACTGGGGCTTCATGCCTCCAGCTTCAGGGAGCTGACCAGCCCTTCGCCCTTTGGGGGCTACGTTTTTAGGGTCATGGCACCTACAAATACTTTCGGTGTTTGTTGCCCTGCCGTTAACGGTTCAACCGCCCTACCAGGGGGAAGGCCATGCCGTTAGCTCGACCAGCCCTAAAAACATGGGCAAGAAAAACATAACGCTGTGCCGGGGAGGCGATTCCGGCTCTAACACCGAAAGAGCGGAAACTGCACCTCTTTTCGCTCTCAGTGGGCGTGGGGAAGGCAACTTTAGTCGCCGTTCGTTTTTCCTCCCGGCGCTAAAAGCGACAGGGCTTGCAAACGTATCGGAGATTTTCCGTGATTACTACCTCTAAAGTTCCAGCTTCTATGGGCAATGATGTATCCCTCAACAGCCAACAGTGGTTGTCCGCACCATCCCACCAGCGGTCGATCCACCCAGCTGTACTTAGCCCTGCCAAACGTGCCATCGATATCGTCGGTGCTTTAGTCGGCTTAACGCTAACTGCGATCGCCTTAATCCCCATTGCGATCGCCATCCAGATATACAGTCCGGGTCCCATCTTCTACTCGCAAATGCGCTGCGGTTGGCGAGGCAAGCCCTTCCGTATTTGGAAATTTCGTTCCATGGTGGTCAACGCCGACCAGCTCAAACATAAAGTGCAAAACCAAGCCAACGGGCACATCTTTAAAAACAACGAAGACCCCCGCATAACACCGGCGGGTAAAATTCTCCGCAAAACCAGCCTCGATGAGTTTCCTCAGTTTTGGAATGTTTTAAAAGGAGACATGAGTCTGGTGGGTACCCGGCCGCCAACTTTAGATGAAGTCAGTAAATACAGCCATTTTCACTGGCAGCGTTTGGAGGTTAAACCAGGAATTACTGGCGAGTGGCAAGTCAACGGTCGCTCTCAAGTAACCAACTTCAACGACATTGTCAAAATGGATTTGAACTATCAGAAAAAATGGTCGCTCGCCTACGATCTGAAGTTAATCTTGAAAACGATTGGCGTCGTCTTGACCAAAGAAGGAGCTTGTTAAAGCTAGTTTCATGCCATTTTTAACTATATAAACAATTCCGAAACACTTTGTCCCATACCAATCGATACCCGTTTGGTGTGGGATTTAAATTTTTTGGGTTATCGAAAAGCGATCGCACATCCGCACTCAGACTGGAAGCATCCACAGGGGCGTCAATGGAGTATATTGGTTAGGCAATAGATACCGACCGATGGTTTTTTCTCCTCCATGACGATTGACGCTATCCTGCAAAAATTCGAACGCTTTGGGATTCATCTCGGCTTGGAAAGAATCCAACACTTGCTGGCGGCACTGGGAAACCCCCAGCAGCAGGTTCCCATTATTCACGTGGCTGGTAGCAACGGCAAAGGCTCGGTTTGTGCCTACCTCTCGGCGGTTTTAACCGCTGCTGGCTATCGAGTCGGACGCTACATTTCCCCGCATTTGCTCGATTGGACCGAACGGATCTGCCTCAACGAACAACCCATTTCCGAATCGCAATTACAGCAAATGCTCTCTCGGGTAGAAGCAGCAATTCCTGCCGATGGGGAATCTCCTACCCAATTTGAAGTGCTAACGGCAGCAGCTTGGTTGTATTTTGCTAGCGAAAAGGTAGATGTGGCGGTTATAGAAGTGGGGTTGGGAGGTCGGCTGGATGCCACCAACGTCTGTGCCCATCCCCTCGCAACAGTGATTACTTCCATTAGTTGGGAACACTGGCAACGATTGGGAAATACCCTCGCCGCGATCGCCTCAGAAAAAGCTGGCATTCTCAAACCCAAATGTCCGGTTGTGGTGGGGCAGCTACCCGAATCCGCTATGGCTGTAGTTAAGCAAAAAATTGCCGAACTGGAATGTCCGGCGGTGTTTCCGCCAGCAGCGGTTCCTGTTAGCAATGAAAACGACGGCAACCATCCACCTTTGGTTTGCTCCCATGGCATCTCCTATCGGCTGCCCCTGCTAGGAGACATGCAGCGGTCCAACGCTGCCCTCGCGATCGCAACTTTACAAATTTTACGCCAGCAAGGATGGACCATCTCCGATACCGCCATTGCCGAGGGCATGGCCAAAACGAGGCTGTTGGGGCGGATTCAATGGGTAACGTACCAGCAGCAGAGCTTGCTTGTAGACGGTGCCCACAATCGCGAAGCAGCAACAGCCTTGCGGGGGTTTATCGACCAACAATCCCCGCCCTCGGTTAGCTGGGTCATGGGGATGCTCTCCACTAAAGACCACGAAGGCATTTTTCAAACCCTACTGCGACCGGGCGATCGCTTGTTTTTGGTCCCCGTTCCCGCCCACAGCAGTGCCTCACCATCGGAATTGGCTGCCCTCGCCCAACAAATTCAACCCCAACTGCGATCGGTACGTAGCGAAACCGATTTGTTCCCAGCTCTATCCGCCGCCACAGCCAGCGAAGAAAAGAGCGAAGAAGATTTGGTGGTTTTGTGCGGTTCCCTATACTTGTTGGGGTACTTCTTTTCCCACCTGGCACCGCCGAAATCTTAGTGTTTGCTGGGGCTGACTGGCCGATCCTTAACTGGCGATCGCCAGTGTGGGTTGACGGCGGGAAAATCCACCAGCTGCCAGTAGCGATCGCCCCATCCCCTCGGGTACCCTTTTTTATAAGTAGGTGCATCTAGATGAACCCTGGACGCTACAAAAAATCGACCAATAGGGAACCACCACAGCTTGAATTCACCGATGCAATGCCTCCAGGGTACTCGGGTCAACCAGGTAGTTCCACCAAACCATCCCCCCTGCCATCCCTTCAAAAAAGCCCATCTTCTCTTTCGTTGGTGGCCAGATGGCAAGATAGATGGCCAGATGTTTTCCGCTCGTTGTTCTGAGAATCTGGATATTGAAACAACTATGGTGAACTTTTTTAAAGGCCTTTTATCGAGACGCAAGCCCGGCATTGGCATCGAACTCGCCCCCGACCGGCTGAATATCGCCAAACTGCAACGACAGAGCAACCGTCTCAAAGCCCAGGTATACACTGAAGAGGTGCCAGAAGACGCCTTTGCCGACGGACAAATTGCTGACCCGCCTACCATGGCAGAACTCATTGACGAAGTACTGGCGGAATATCAAATTAAAGACCGCCAGGTAGCCACAGCCATTCCCGTACAAGGGGCTACCATTCGTTCCATCCTTGTTCCCGCAGAACTGGACGACGAGCGGGAGTTACGCGATTTTATGAATCAGGAAGCAGGTTTATATCTCCCCTTTCCTCGGGAAGAAGCCGATTTGGACTATCAGAAATTGATTCCCATTGACGGACAGCCTTTGGTCGATGAAGATGGCACCGAAAAGGTGCAAGTTTTGCTGGTGGCTACCCGCAAGGATATTACCCAAACTTATATCGATACGTTTACAGAGGCGGGGTTAAAAATTGATGTGCTGGAGGTTAGTAGTTTTTCCCTGTTGCGTACCATTCGCGAACAACTGCAGCAATTTACCCCCCAGGAAGCCGTTATTGTTACTGATATTGCCTTTGACAGTACGGAAATCACCATTGCCGTCGATGGCGTGCCGCAATTTTCCCGCACTATTCCCATTGGCGGTTACCATATCAACAGTGCTGTCTTAGAAGCTGCCGATTTACCCCCTACTCGCAGTTTGGAAAAGCTGCAGGAAATGACCATACCCGACAATCCAACCGATATAATGGGCATGAGTATGGGGGGGACCAGTCCCGATACAGCAGCTATGCTAAAAGTATTGCAAGAATTGAGCGACGAACTGCGGCGTTCGATTGATTTTTATCTCAACCAAACCGATGGTTTGGAAGTGGCACAATTGTTATTAGCCGGACCGGGTAGCGTTGTGGGTCAGCTGGATGAATATTTGATGCAGCGTCTGAGCCTACCCACTAGTCGTATCGATCCGATTGAAACCCTGTCTTTGGACGTAGACGAAGAGTCAATTCCCCTCATACAAAGACCCAGTATGGGTGTGGTACTGGGTTTAGGGTTACGGGAGGTATAAAACCAGTATGTATAGTATTGATATTAATTTTCTGAACGACCGCCCCGACTACCGACCCGATTTGGTGAAAGCTCGATCTGGTGGCGGCGTTCAACTATCTGCTAACAATCAACTCTTCCTCATTGGGGGGGCAAGCGTTGGTTTGGCTGTTCCTGCTTTGATGTTGGGGGCTTTGTTAGTGGTCAACCACCAGAAAAGCGGACTGCAAACAGAATTGGAAAAAATCCAAGGGGATTTGGCAGCTTTGGAAAGCAAGGTGCAAGAGGTGAAAAACGCCCAAGCCCAAATCGAAGCTTTACAGAACGAGGCAGAAGCCATGGCAGCGGTGTTCGACCACGTGAAACCCTGGTCCGCCCTGATGGAAGAACTCCGCGATCGCGCCACGATGGCTGGGGTGACCATTCAAATGGTGGAACAAACCGAAATCCAACCTGAAGCCCCCGCAAACAACAGCCAAAAAGAGAAAGAAGGAGAAGAGCAACCACAAGCTAAGCCCAAACCAATTGTGAATTTGGAAATTTCTGGAACGGCAACCAACTACGATACGTTAAACGACTTCCTGTTGGTGTTGAAAGACTCGCCATTTTTTCAAAAAGAGCAAACTTCCCTCACGGAAGCTCAGAAAACGGACAATCCCAGCAATGTAGAGTTTTTGGATGAGTCGATTCCTAACGATACCGAACTGCCCGATGTGGTGGAATATACAATAGAAACCAGGTTGACCGATACTCGGGTGCATGAATTACTACCGGAAATTCGCGAAAATGGTGCCGATGGCATCGTGGCGCGCATTGAAACGCTGAAACAAGAGGGGTTATTTAGCGATGACAGCTAGTGATGAGTACATTCCCGTCGAGGAAGAAGAGTTTGAAGAAGAGGAAGAAGACGCTGCCGGCAAAGTTAACATTTTAGGATTTGCCGTTCCCATCGGTGCCCTGGGCCTTTTAGGTGGCGTCCTTGGTTTGGGGATAGGCGTATGGGTGTTCCTGTCCATGTTACAACCTGCCCTGGAAGAAAAAAGGCAGCTTAAAGGGCAAATTCAAAAGGCAGAAAATAGCATCGAACGTCAAAGGGAACTGCTGAAAAACATGCAAGAATTGGAAGAGCAAAAGGAACAAGCTCTGCGCCAGCAAGCTATCGTAGCTTCCCTGTTTACCAGACGAGAAACCCTATCTACTTTATTGTTCGATATCAACAATATCATTGCCCAGCAAAATGCAACCATCGATAGCGAAGCCGAACAATTGCAGCTGGTTGAGTTTACCCCCGAAAGTGGCTTGCAGGGGATTCCTGCCAATGATATGTCCTTGGGAAGTTGGGCACCAGGCAAGCTGAAACGGAAAGTGTATTCCGTGACTATGGAAGGAACTTTCGAGCAGCTACAATCTTTTGTTCGCAATCTAGAACGTCTGGAATCGTTGCTGTTAATCAAAAGTCCCGCAGTAGAAGTACAACAGGACACCTTGGAAGTGGGCTTGGCCTGGCAAAATGGAGAAATTACCATTGCCGAACGATCCACCCCAAGACTGAGAACTTCGTTTCAATTAGAAGCAATCGTGCCGCGCACACAAAAAGAAATTATCCAGCAAGCCGTGGAAAAACAATCCCAAGAAGAAAAGGAAAAAGACCAGCAGAATTCCAACTAAATGGAGCTGCCGATGGGGTCGTTCATTTTTGTATAGTAGGAGCTATCCGCGATCGCGATCGCAATGGTTTAAATATTTTTTCTATTTCTTTTTTCCTGGTTGTTTGGCACATACATTAGGATGGCTACAAGGACATAGTAAAGTTTTGTTGTTCGTGAAGGAGTGAACGGTGGTGAACGTGCATTTTGGTTTTCGCGAGTTCTTCGCCAGTACAGCCGTGGTCGTGGTAGCCGCCCAACCAGCCTGGGCGGAACCGGCTCAAATTACTTCCGTACAGTTGCGTGAAAGCAATGGCAGCGTAGAAATTATTCTACAAACCCAAGGCGGCGATCGCCCGCAAATTTTTACCACCCGCAGCGGCAATCGCTTGGTAGCCGACCTCATCGATACGCAGCTCAACCTGCCCCAGGGAGATACCTTTCGCCGCAGCAACCCCACCTCTGGGATTGCTTCGGTGGTGCTTACCCCCCTCGATGGCAATAGCGTACGGATGGTGGTAACGGGGGCAAACACAGCCCCTAGTGCCCAAATCTTACAAAACAACCGCCAAGGAATTATCCTAGGTCTCAATCCCAATCCCGCCGTTGCCACCACGCCTCCTAGCGCTGCCCGCCAGAACCAGCAGCAACAGCAACCTTCTAGAATCCAAATGCCGCCAGGGATGAATTCCCAACAACAACCATCCCAACAACAACCATCCCAACAACAAGCACAACAGCCTTCTCCTTCCCAATCGCCAGATGTGCTGGTGCCCAATCCAGAAATTACCATTGACGGTCAGCCTGCCCCCAATGGTAGACAAGCCAGACCCACCCCACCCTTTCAACCCCGAGCTGTCGCCCCACCCGTGGGCGATATTGCTGTTTCTAATTTAAGCCCCGGTTCCGACACCATCGAACTGAACACCCAAGAAGTGGTACCACGCTTGGTTTTGCGAGATGCCCCCGTACGGGAAGTGCTTTCCCTGCTTGCCCGGGCTGCCAACCTCAACTTAATTTTTACTGGCGACAACCAAGGAGATGGGGAAGGCAATGGTGGCGCGCCTCAAACTACCATTAGCTTGGATATTCAAAACGAACGGGTACAAGCGGTGTTCAACCATGTTTTGCGCCTGGCTAATTTACAGGCCAACCGCGTGGACAACACTATTTTCGTAGGAGAACAACTGCCCAATTCCGCTAAAAATGTTATCATCCGTACATTTCGTCTCAATCAAGTGCGCGCTGCCCAGGCTGCAGCTTTTTTAAGCGCTCAAGGTGCTGAATCACAACGGGTTGTGGAAACCACACAAACGCAAGTACAAACCCAGCAAGTCGGTGAAGGAGAGCAGCAATCGACAATTACCAACAGAACGGAAGAAACTACTGTCCGGATCGATCCTTTGTCAGCGCCTAGTGAGGAGAGTAGGGGGCCTCTTTTGCTACGCGGACTTTCGATTATCACCGATGAACGGCTAAACGCCATTACTTTAATTGGGGAACCACGCAAAATTCAACTAGCAAGTTCTTTTCTAAGTCAACTTGACGCTAGGAGAAGACAAGTAGCTGTCAATGTAAAAATCATTGATATAAATCTAAATAACCAAGAAGAGGTGAACACGAGTTTTTCTTTTGGTATTAACGACAGTTTCTTTGTCAGCGACAGCGGTACGGCGATTGTCAACTTCGGCGAAACCGGACCGCCCAACGCCACCCAAGCCCAACGCACAATCAGTCCGCCGGTAGTTGACAATCCCGTCACTGGCGAACCGTTTGTAGACCCCAACAGTCAAATTCGGGTTCCCAACACGGCACCAGACCAGATTATCCAGCTGCCCGACGGCGAGATTATTCGTAGGGAAGGCGGTTCGGGTACGTTCTTTGAACCCACAGCACCAGTAACGGAAGATCCGTTTCAACCAGGCATTTCAGATATTGAGCTACCTGAAGATACGGAAATTACGTTTGATGAAGATGGTAATGCCGATATCAGTTTGGGAGATGTCGGTGAAATTACCACGGCTTTACCCAGCCTCTTCCAGTTCCCCACCAAGTTTTTGGCACGTTTGCGAGCACAAGTAGTTAGCGGTAACGCTAAAATTTTGACGGATCCAACTTTGGTAGTTCAAGAAGGACAACAAGCAAATGTTCAGCTGACAGAAGATATTGTCAAAAATGTAAATATTAATTTCGTCGATACAGAAGGGGTTAGCCGGACCGAGCGTGAAGTCAATTTTGAAGAGGTTGGGTTGACGCTCGCTGTTGATGTGCAACGAATTGATGACAATGGTTTTGTTACGCTTACAATTAGTCCCACGGTCAGTTCTCCTGGACAACGTATTAATCTAGGAGATAATGATGCTTTTGCCACAACCGTGAATACAAGGAGCGTTAGTTCCGGTCAGATCCGGATTCGAGACGGACAAACCTTAATTCTAACCGGCATCATTCAGGACACCGATCGTGTGGATGTTACCAAATGGCCAATTTTGGGGGATTTGCCGATCGTTGGCTCGTTGTTTAGAAGTACCGACCGCGAAAACGAACGTAGCGAGGTAATTGTGCTGGTGACACCACGGATTCTCAACGATAGCGAGCAATCGACCTACGGGTACGGTTATACTCCAGGGCAAGAAGCCAGACAAATGTTGCAACAACGAGGATTTCAAGTACCCGGGCAACGTTAGTTGCTTTTGTCAAACCAGCCAATTTTGCCAGGACGTTCTTTACAGGACGTCTTTTTCTTTCGCGATCGCTTGATGGGCTCTATTTTTATTCCAGAAGGAATTTACATTACTTAATATGCCGTGAAAGCCGGCTTTGGCAGTATTTGTAGCTGAAACTCTCTTTATCAGGGGATTTTGGCGCTTGACCGTCCAATTTTGTTCGCCAAACCGGGATGAAATTTGGAAAAAAAATTCCCGAAATCCACATAAATTAAAGGTTTCACCGATCCACAGCGGGCTTGCACCCTTTAGAATAATGCAGTGAAACTTTGAGGATGCAGTCATTTCAGGCGCTTCTCACCGAACCCCCTGCCATTCTCGGAGCTAGCAAGTGTAAATTGATGTAAGGAGTGTTCCTATGAATAAAGGAGAATTGGTCGATCGCGTGGCCGAAAAAGCCACCGAAAGCTTAGGCAGTAGCGTAACGAAAAAACAGGCAGACGCCGTCGTTAGTGCTGTTTTTGAAACCATTATGGAAGCTGTGTCTGCCGGCGATAAAGTCACTTTGGTAGGATTTGGTTCTTTTGAGTCCAGAGAACGCAAAGCTCGTGAAGGTCGCAACCCCAAAACTGGTGACAGAATGGAAATTCCCGCTACCAAAGTACCGGCCTTTTCCGCTGGCAAGCTGTTTAAAGACAAAGTAGCTCCTGACAGCGACAACAACTGAAGCTTGGCGCTGACAGCAGGCTTTCAGGTACCTACGTTGTTGTGGTTATTGCCCAATACAACGAGTACCCGCTCCGTGCGATCGCTGGCTGTGGTTTTCCTCGCTGGTTGAACCATCCCGTCTTGGACTTCCAAATATCTACCCAACCATCTGGTTGGCTGCCCCGGGGAATTCCCAGTGCAGCGATCGCATTTTCCTGATAGCTTGACTACCTCAGTTTTGCCTTGCCCGGCTAGGTTTTCATTCTCCTCAATTGCGCATTTGGTTTATGGCGGCAGAGTACGATCTGGTTGTAATCGGAAATCGCCCCGCCGGCGTGCGGGCAGCGATCGCTGCTCGTCAGTGGGGTGCCCGCGTAGCCCTGGTTTGGCCG
This sequence comes from Geitlerinema sp. PCC 9228, assembly GCF_001870905.1. Lineage (NCBI taxonomy): Bacteria > Bacillati > Cyanobacteriota > Cyanophyceae > Geitlerinematales > Geitlerinemataceae > Geitlerinema > Geitlerinema sp. PCC 9228. The sequence continues at coordinate 53,693 of NZ_LNDC01000135.1, read as the reverse complement.
CCATCGGCGACCCAAGCATGGGAAAGTAGCGGTTTGGAACTAAGAGATATTTGGGAACGTACCGTATCCACCAGAGGAAGCCTGCGGGATGATGTTTTTGCGGCTACCCAAATTCGGGGAGGAGAAAATCACCCGGTCAAACGCGCTCGTATATGGGGCGCTGAGGTAGTTCGCCATTTGATGGCCGCTCAATCGCCATCTGTTTTAGAAAGCCTGGGTATTGACCTCGTCTGCGAAACCGGTCGGTTTGTCAAATTCCCCAAACTCGCCTTTGCCATCGAACGGCGTTCCCTGCGATCGCGAGCCTACCTGCTAGCGACGGGGGTCCAACCCCACATTCCACAAATTGCCGGTTTGGTAACCACCAGCTATTTAGACAGCGAAACCATTGGCGAACTCGCCAAACGCGAAAATTTGCCATCGCAAATGGCCATTGTGGGGGCTTCCCCAGCCAGCGTTCACCTCGCCCAAATTTGGCAGCAATTTGGTAGCAACGTGACTTTATTGGTGGGAAGCTCTCACATTTTGCCGAAAGAAGACCCAGAAATTGCATACCTGCTGCAAGCTAGCTTGGAAGCCAGTGGCGTGCGCGTAATGACCCAAGCTACTGTAACCCAAGTTCAAGAAATTCAACAGAAAAAATGGGTTCTTGCCGGCAATCGTGCCATTGAAAGCGATGAAATTGTCTTTGCCACTGGCTATCAACCGGATTTGGAAGGCTGGAATTTAGAAACGGTGGGCGTCAAATGGCATTTAACCCGTACTGGGAAAAAGCGGCTGCAGGTCAATGCCAAACTACAAACCACCAACCCGCAGATTTATGCTTGCGGGAGTCTTTTGGGGGGGTACCCTTTCCCCCACATCGGCTGCTACGAAGCGGAAATTGCTGTCAAAAATGCCCTGTTTGCCCCTTGGTTTTCTCCCAACTACCAAGGCATTCCTTGGGGAATTGGTACGCAACCGGAAATGGCACGGGTGGGATTGACCGAAGCTCAAGCCCAAAGACGCTACGGCGATCGCATTGTGGTGCTGCGCCACTCGCTGACCGACCTGCGAGCCATGCAAGTGGATGGGATGCCAGTGGGATTGGCCAAACTCGTTTTGCAAAAGAGCAATGGAAAATTGCTTGGGGCTCATTTGTTACTTCCCCACGCCCGAGAACTCATCGTACCCCTGGCTGCTCTCATCCGCCAAAAAAAAAGCATCGAAGCGATCGCCACCATCGTTCCCATGATGCCCAGCTACAGCGAACTGTTCCAACGACTGTACGACAGCTGGCAAGAACAAAAGCGCCAGCGCCACCCCCTACGCCAACGCCTGCGGGAAACCTTTTTTACCTGGCGGCGGGGTTGATGTCAGTTGCTCTGTGAGGTTAAAATTCAATTTCTGTCCCCTCAAGTCATGCGATCGCAACTTCAGCAGAACCAATCCCTATGGCATGACCGCTCATAGGTGATTGGGGAACTTCGACATCCACTTGCATCGGATAAAATGATATAGTACCTGCTCGCTAAAGCCCTCACCGAAGAGAGCGAGACTTAAAAAACCGTAGTTTCCCAATTTTCGAAAAGTCAATTTAATTCCCTTCGATACAGGTTTCCTTGACTTTAGGAAAAACAAAGGAGCGAAACCGCCCTTTTTTTTCTTAAAACGAGGAAAACCAAATCCCCGTCAATACATAGCCACCCATACGGTCTCCAAACATTTGAGCGCTTGTGCTGAGCTACGCCAAAGCATTTGCTACCAGACTTGCGATCGGGGGATTTTCAGTTGGGGATGGTCTTTCTTAGCTTGGTGTTAATGCCTTGCACTGACTGGCAGAGGTAGGGCGAGGGAGATCGGCAGGAATGATGTACTCGCCTCCCAGACGACAGGCGTTGACAGGCGATTTTTGGGATTTGACCCCATCTTGGCGTTCTCTCAGCCCATCATTCCCAACTTGCCGACAGATTTCCCATCACAACTCCATCGTTTGAGCCTGGCGGCATGTCGGTTGGAGGGGAGAATTCGTAGCTGAGAGTCAACATAATGAACAAAAATAGGTTTAAGAAATTTCGCCTGCTTTTCTAGATTCTAGTACCTGGACTTGATGGTAACGGCGACTAAAGCCACACGGGGAGCTTTTCCTCCCGGCTGGGAAAGAGGCAAGGCTTTCAATCTCCCATCTTTTCTCGTAAAATACCAATAGAATCGAGAAATTATAAATTCTTTTATAGTAACTCTATTGACGCTTATGAATGATTCTTCCCAACCCGAAAAAAGACCGCGTGACAAGGTAGAAGTTTGCATCGAACTGGATGCAGAGCTCCTAGAGCAAGTCAAACACCTCACCAACGAACCCAGCAAAGTTTTTGAAGCTGCCATTCGCCAGTGGCTGCGGGGAAAAAGCAGCCGCGACGACGATTTAACCAGAACCCTGCGACGCAATCCTCCAGTTCCCCCCAGAGGCGAATGGAACGATTGATTGTTCGCTTCCCCCTACTCGCAACCGTCCCCACCAGCGCTCAAAATATGTAGAATGACAAACAGAATTCACTTATTTTTTTAGTTGCTTCAACCTTGGGAACGGTTCGAGCAAACCAAAAAAACCGAAAGGAGGTTCCAATGACCCAAGCACTCGCTTTAACCCCAGAAAACGTCGAACAGGTTCTCGACCAACTGCGTCCCTACTTGATGGCAGATGGCGGCAACGTAGAATTGGTAGAAATTGACGGTCCCATCGTCAAACTACGCCTGCAAGGAGCCTGCGGTTCTTGCCCCAGCTCCACCATGACCCTGAAAATGGGGATCGAGCGCAAACTGCGCCAAGAAATCCCCGAAATTGCGGAAGTAGAAGCCATCATGTAAGGCCAAGCGCTATAGCGCCAAAAGTAGGAGAAAAGGTACCCCAATAGCCAGTATCTTTTCTCTTGCTTGGGCTAATGCCAGTGCCAGCAGTTTCTCCCCTGGGGCGATCGCTTAGAGAATTATGAGTCATCCACTATACGTTGCTTTTATTTGGCACCAGCACCAGCCTCTATACAAAAGTTATCGCAGCGGCGAATATCGGCTGCCTTGGGTACGCCTGCACGGTACCAAAGACTATTTAGACTTAATCTTACTGCTAGAAAAATATCCCCAGTTGCGCCAAACCGTCAACTTGGTTCCCTCTCTAATTTTGCAACTGGAAGATTATATCAACGACCGCGCCAGAGACCCCTATTTAGAAGCAACCCTCACTCCTGTAGAAAAGCTCACCCAAGGACAAAAAAAGTTTGTTCTAGAACATTTTTTTGATGCCAACCACCGCACCATGGTGGATCCCCATCCCCGCTACGCCGAACTGTACGAACAAAAACAAGAAAAAGGGATTCACTGGTGTTGGGAAAACTGGTCGCTGCGCGATTATGGGGATTTGATGGCTTGGCACAATTTAGCCTGGATCGATCCCATTTTCTGGGACCAACCGGCAATTGCCAAGTTTTTTCAAAAAGGACGGAACTTTACATTTTACGATCGCCAAGAAATTTGGCAGCAACAACGGCAAATTCTGGCGCGTATCGTTGCCAAACATAAAGAACTGCAAGATAACGGACAGTTAGAAGTCACCACATCTCCCTACACTCACCCCATCTTACCGCTGCTGGCAGATACCGACGCTGCCAAAGTAGCCATGCCAGAAGTCCCGCTACCGAACAAGCGGTTTCAATACCCCAGCGACATTCCCCGACACTTGCAGCGCGCTATTGACATGTATCGCCAGCGATTTGGGGTCGATCCCAAAGGCTTATGGCCCTCGGAACAGTCGGTGAGTCCGGACATTTTGGACGATGTGGCACAAGCTGGATTTCAGTGGCTGTGTTCCGACGAAGCGGTTTTGGGATGGACCTTAAGCCGCTTTTTCAATCGCGATGCGGCGGGGAATTTACAAGAAGCAGAACTTTTATACCGTCCCTATCGCCTGCAAACCCCCCACGGCGATCTCAGCATTGTCTTTCGCGACCATCGCTTGTCGGATTTAATTGGGTTCACCTACAGTTCCATAGACCCCAAAAAAGCTGCTTCCGATTTGGTAGGGTATCTAGAAGCGATCGCGCGCCAGCTACGCCAGCAACAAAGCAGCAACAGCACCACCTTAGACCAACCCTGGCTGGTTACCATTGCCCTCGACGGGGAAAACTGCTGGGAATTTTACCAAGAAGACGGCAAACCCTTCCTAGAGCATTTATACCAACTGTGCAGCGATACCCAACAACTGCAGTTGGTCACCGTTTCCGAATTTTTGGATAAATTTCCCCCACAGGACTCCCTTCCTAGCCACCAACTCCACAGCGGTTCCTGGGTAGACGGCAACTTTGCCACGTGGATTGGCGATCCCATCAAAAACCGCGCCTGGGATTTGCTCTACGATGCGCGGAAAACCCTAGAAAACCATCCCGAAGCCACCGAAGAAACCAACCCCGCCGTCTGGGAAGCTTTATATGCTGCCGAAGGATCCGACTGGTTCTGGTGGTTTGGCGAAGGTCACAGTTCCAACCAAGATGCCATCTTTGACCAGTTATTCCGCGAACACCTAGCTGACATTTACGAAGCTTTGGGAGAACCGGTTCCCGACGCTTTACAATCTCCCTTGGAAGAACACGAACGCAAAGGCGAACAACGTCCGCAAACTTTCATTCATCCCACCATCGATGGTGCTGGAGACGAACAAGATTGGAACCATGCCGGTCGCATTGAAGTGGGTGCGGCGCGCGGTACTATGCACCGCAGCAGTCCGGTACAGCGCATTTGGTACGGACGCGATCACTTAAATTTCTACCTGCGTTTGGATTTTCAAACTGGGAAAAAACCAGGCAAGGATTTTCCTGCGGAATTCAATTTATTTTGGTACTACCCGCACCGTACAATGCACAACAGTACCTTACCTTTAGAAGAACTCCCCGATCGGGAACCGTTAAATTATTTATTTCACCACCATCTAGGCATCGATCTGCTCACTCAATCCATTTGGTTTTATGAAGCGGGGGAATACAATTGCTGGTACGCGCACAGAACCCGCGCGCAAGTGGGACTCGACCGCTGTTTGGAAATTGCCATTCCCTGGGATGACCTACCTACGGAACCGGGTTGGTCTTTAGAGCTACTTTTGGTCTTTTCCAACGCTGGTCATTTTCGTTCCCATCTGCCGGAAGACCATTTGATTACTATTGATAGTCCCTAAAGGGAGCGTGGGAGATGGGAAAATGCAACCATCATCCCCAATCCCATATGCAAAAATCCCAATTTCTTGTAGGGGCAATCCCGGTGTGGTTGCCCCTTAATTTCAGTTGCTAGATGTTGGCTTTCTACCATGCGTCGACGATCCCATGCTGTCTCCCTACCCAACAGCAGCTGGCACCAAAGCTTCGCCTGTCAAACTGAAAGCACGAACTTCGGTAATTTGAACCGGAACGATTTTTCCTCGTAGGGTATCTAAATCTCCCTTGAAGAAAGTTAGGCGGTTGCCGCGGGTTCTCCCCATGACCTGGGAAGCGTCTTTGGGATTGACACCTTCCACCAGTACTTCTTCGATGCGATTGTAATACCGTTGCGATCGCTCGGCGGCTTTGGTGGCCACCAAATGATTCAAACGCTGCAGGCGGTCTTTTTTCACTTCTTCGGAGATTTCATTTTCCATTTTAGCCGCTGCTGTTCCCGGACGTGGGGAATAAGCAGCTGTATTTAACTGGTCGAAACCAATATCGTCCACTAATTTTAACGTGTTTTCAAATTGTGCTTCCGTTTCCCCGGGAAATCCGACAATAGCATCGGCACTGATGGCTGCGTCGGGAAGGTAATGGCGAATTTTATCGACGATACGGCGATATTTTTCCTGGGTATATCCCCGCGCCATGGCTTTGAGAATGTCATTATCCCCGGATTGAAAGGGAATGTGAAAATGTTCGCATACCTTAGGCAGTTCTGCACAGGCCGCAATCAAACGTTCGGTAAAATAGCGGGGATGGCTGGTGGCAAAACGAATGCGTTCGATGCCGGGAACGTCGTGAACGTAATACAGCAAATCGGTAAAGTTGTATTTGTTCCTACCTTCTGGGGTCACTCCCGGCAAATCACGGCCGTAAGCGTCGATATTTTGACCCAACAGGGTTACTTCTTTGTATCCCGCACGTCCCAACTCTTCCATTTCCGCGCGAATGGCTTCTGGCATGCGGGATTGTTCGGTTCCGCGGACGTTGGGAACGACGCAGTAGGTACAACGCTCGTTACAGCCGTAAATGACATTCACCCAAGCGGAAATATCGCTATCCCGCCGTGGCTTGGTGATGTCTTCCATGATGTGGATGGGTTCGGTAGCGACTACCTGATTGCCATCAAATACTTGCTCTAGCAAATCCTGCAGGCGGTTGGCATGTTGCGGCCCCAAAACCAGATCCAACTCCGGTACGCGACGCATTAAGGCTTCCCCTTCTTGCTGGGCCACGCAACCGGCAACCACGAGGGTGAGTTCTGGCGTTTGGTGTTTGCGTTTCGCCTGTTTACCTAGATAGGAATAAACTTTTTGTTCGGCGTTATCGCGAATGGTACAAGTATTGTAAACAATGATATCGGCGTCGTCGGGGTCTTCGACGAAGGTGAACCCCATATCGTCTAAAATTCCAGCCATCCGTTCGGAATCGGCTTTGTTCATTTGGCAGCCGAAGGTGGTGATGTGATAGTTGCGCGGGGTTTTCATTGTCATAGATAAAGGTGCTTTTGCGTACAGTCGTCGATGGAGGAGGGCAATCGATCGATTTTTTTTGTTGCTATTTCTATTTTGACAGAAAGACAATCGTTCCCCAATCGATCGTCGATGGCGATCGCTTTTTGGAGAGCCCAATCTGGCCAATGGTAGACCTTTGATTATATCAATTTTTGTCCGTGCCTGCAGGCATTCTTGGTAAAGTTGGTAGCGTTGCTTGTCCTCCGGGAAAAAGAATGGCTAGAAGATTTTTCTAAAGCTCTGGCACTATATTTTTTTATGGTTAAGTATAATTCTTTACTCTTTTTGCTCAAGACTTTGCCAGTTTTTGTATTTTGCCTGACCCAGCTTCACCCGTATTCGGTGATTCCTATTTTTATTTCCCTGTTCGTTGTTTTTTTGATTTTGCTGGTAAAAACCATTCAAGAAATCTGGGAGGAATTTAATACTGCAGACGATGCTTATTTATATGGTCGAGATGCTCGCTATGCCAACGGCGATCGCAAATATCCCTTTGAATCTTCCGAAAACGAGGAGGCTCAAAAAAACCGACAAATCGATTTTTACATAAAACTGCTCGATTTAACCTGGCCTTTTACCAGAAAAGACCTCACCAAAGCCTATCGCCGCAAAGCCAGACAAACCCATCCTGACGTTCCCGGCGGCAGCAAACAGGCTTTTCTCCAAGTACGGGAAGCCTACGATAAATTACAAGAATATTTGCAAACCTCTCCCACTGGAAAATAATCGACGCCGCAAAAAGCTACTGCATCCTTTCCAAATCGGCGTCTCGCACCACGCGATATTCCTTGCCACCGCAATGGGGACAGCTTTCTGCCGGCAGTACCTGGTTGACCATATAAATTTCTGCATCTTCTTTTTCAGCAAATTTGACAATTTCTTCAGTAGCTACTTCTATACTTTCGCCACTATCGTATAATTGCGTTTTGATAATATCTCCCGAGTCAGCAAAATGTAAAACAGCGGCTACGTGATGAACCCGATCTTCACTTTCCCCATAAGCCGTGACTGTCAGTCGCTTGCGATTGTTTCTACCAAATCCTTTAAAGGGGAGATTTTGTTTGCTCTTGTTCATAACGTTCAAATTTTACCTACCTACGTCCTTTAGATAAGGGCGAACTACCGTTCGCCCCGACGAGATTACTTACAACTGTTTTACCTCATTTACCAGCTGCGTCACCATATCTTTCGCGCTGCCAAACATCATAAACGTTTTATTCCTGTAAAACAAGTCGTTATCGATGCCGGCAAATCCCGTACTCAAGCTACGCTTGATGACAATGGTGTTTTTGGCGGTATCTACGTTCAAAATTGGCATGCCGTAAATGGGGCTATCTTGTTGTTCCCTCGCTGCGGGATTGACCACATCGTTGGCACCAATCACCAAAGCCACGTCTGTTTGTCCAAACTGGGGATTGATATCCTCCATATCGTACAGTTGCGGGTAGGGAACGTTGGCTTCCGCCAGCAAAACGTTCATATGCCCTGGCATGCGACCGGCAACTGGATGGATGGCGTATTTTACTTCCACGCCCTTTTTCTCTAGCAAATCCACCAACTCTTGTACGGAGTGTTGTGCCTGGGCGACTGCCATACCATATCCGGGAACGATGACCACGGAACGGGCATAGCCTAACATCATAGCAGCTTCTTCCGCATCTAGAGAGCGTACGGTTTTCTCTTTTTGCGTACTGGAAGTGGCGGCAGCTGTGCCTTCGCTGGCACCAAAAGCCCCAAAGAGAACGCTGGTGAGGGAACGGTTCATGGCTTTGCACATGATGACCGTCAAAATAATGCCCGATGCCCCTACCAAGGCACCAGCGATAATCAGCATGTTGTTTTTAATGACAAAACCAGCGGCACTGGCTGCCAACCCCGAGAAGGAGTTCAAAAGGGAGATTACCACCGGCATATCGCCGCCGCCAATGGGCAACACGAACATGATGCCCAAAACCAGGGAAACAGCAGCGATCGCAGCAAAGGCGGTGAGATTGCCAGGTTCAAAGAAGAGTAAGTAGGCGCTGCTTGCTAGAAAAACCCCTAACAACGTTAGGTTAAAAGGTTGCTGCAGGGGAAATGTGAGCGGGGCACCGGGCAAGAGGCGTTGCAATTTAGAAAAAGCAATCAAACTACCGGAAAAAGTGACCCCACCAATAAAAATACTCAGCAAAATGGTGAAGTTGGTATCTGGGGAAATCAATTCGCTGCTGTTGGCTAGCTGCCAAAACTCACCGCTGGCAACCAACGCGGAAGCGGCCCCCCCCAAACCGTTGAACAGACCCACCATTTGCGGCATGGCGGTCATTTCCACTTTTTGGGCAGCGATCGCGCCAATACCGGCACCAATGGCGATGCCGATGAGGATAGTTTGGTAGTTGAGCACTTCTTGATACAGCAGGGTGGCTACCACGGCCACAAACATCCCCAAAGCCGCCAGCAAGTTGCCGCGACGGGCGGTTGCCGGACTACCCAACTGTTTGAGTCCCAAAATAAATAGGGAAGCTGCCCCTAAGTAGGCTAGCTGAATTCCAGAGTCTACGTACTCATTCATAGACTATTTGGCCTCCTCCTTCTTCTTGAACATTTGCAACATGCGGTCGGTGACGATAAAACCGCCTACCACGTTGATGGTGGCGAAAATCAAAGCAGCAAAGCCCAAAGCTTCTGTGATATCCCACTCGCGGGCACCAACCACTAACAAAGCACCAATGGCAGTAATCCCAGAAATGGCATTGGCACCAGACATTAAGGGCGTATGCAAGGTGGGTGGCACCTTATTAATCACTTCAAAACCCACAAATGCCGCTAAAACGAAAACGAATAAGGCTGGTATTAAACTTTCCAGCATCAAAAAACCTCCACAAACAAAACGAACAATACTAAAGGCTAAGTTTGATTTGAGACCCTTCCAGCAAGCTATTTAATGGCTAATTGTTCCACGAGTTCTCGCACTTTGGGGTTGACAATTTCGCCTTGATGGGTTATACAGCTTTGACTGATGATTTCGTCATCCCAATTGAGATTCAAATGGCCATCGGAGATGATGTATTTGAGTAGGGAAGCAATATTTTTGGCGTATAGCTGGCTGGCGTGAACGGGAACCGAGGAAGGAAGGTTGACAGGACCAATAATGGTAACGCCGTGGCGCACCACATCTTTGCCGGCTTCGGTCCCTTCGCAGTTGCCGCCCTGTTCGGCAGCTACGTCTACAATCACGGAACCGGGGCGCATTCTAGCAATGGTGGCGTCGCTGACCAACTGCGGTGCTTTCTTGCCGGGAACTTGGGCAGTGGTCAGGACGACATCGGAGTCCGCAATGGTATCGGCTACTTTTTCTTGAATGCGTTGTTGGGTATCCGCCGAGACTTCTTTGGCATAGCCGCCTTCGCTGCTGGTTTCTTCTTCGAGTTCTACTTCTACGAAGGTGGCACCCAAGCTTTCGATTTGTTCTTTTACCTCGGAACGAATATCGTAGGCTTGTACGATGGCCCCCAAACGGCGGGCAGTCGCGATCGCTTGCAAACCCGCTACCCCAGCACCGATAACGAATACCTTCGCAGGGCGAACCGTGCCGGCGGCTGTGGTTAGCATGGGGAAATATTTGGGCAGGGCAGTAGCCGCCAGCAAGGTGGCTTTGTATCCGGCAATAGAAGCTTGGGAAGAGAGGGCATCCATGCTTTGGGCTTTACTGGTGCGGGGGATGGCTTCCATCGCCAAAGCCGTTACTTGTTTTTGGGCTAGTTGCTGTATGAGTTCCAAATTTTGCCAGGGGTTGAGCATACCCACCAGCAGGGTTCCCGGTTGCAAAGCTTCGATTTCTTCTGGTTTGGGCGGGGCCACTTTCACGACCACATCGGCTTGAGACCAGAGCTTCGCCGGATCGGACTCGATGCTGGCACCGGCTTGTTGGTAGTCGGCGTCGGAAAAAAAGGCAGCTTCTCCGGCACCGGAGGCTACCCAAATTTCGGTTTGCTCGCTTGCCAGCCGGCGGATTACGTCGGGAACGCAAGCAACGCGGCGCTCTCCTAATTCATTTTCTTTGGCAATAGCAATTTTCATAGAGAACCTCCTAACGATTTTTCCATCCCATTTCCCTCGCCACCGCGATCGCGTGGTTGTTGCTCGTTGTTGGGGAACCGGCTAAGGGTCTAGCAATGGCTGCTGGTCAGTGTTGCGCGTGTTTGGGTGCATGGTTCCCCAGCACAGACGGGTGGGATGTGGGTCGAGATTTTCCCAACGCACGCCGGATGACTTAACTCGGCTGTTGGGCAGGCATATGGGGAGTTGGGGATAGTTCTGTTGGCGCTTTTTTCTTTCTACCTATTGGGTTGGTCCAATCTATTGCATGGTAAACCGATCCCCAAAGATGGAAAGATATTTTTAGCTTGTCTTAACAGAATTTTCCTGGACAAACAAGGCGCAAAAAGAATGGATGGTACCGAAAATCTGGCGGGGCAATTCCTTGCTGGGAAAGGGGTTTGGGGAGGAATTTTTGCTAGAGAAATCTCTGTCAGGAAGCGATCGCATCTCCGGTAGATTTTTGATAACAAGGTAGTTACTAAAGCAAAATCCTGGCGAAACCTCCTGTATTTGTGGCTATTTTCCAATGGTTGAGCGAGCAGAAAACGGGTTTCATTTCTGTTGGGAAATGAAGGGGCAAGCAACCACCGTAGCCGTATCGGTAGCCGAGCTGGAACTAATTGAGCTGGTACCAGTGTCTTTGGGGTAGGGAGTTTTGAAGCAATTTCCCTGTATCATAGAAAGTTGGATCTCCTTTCGCTTCTATGCTGGGTCGCGACCTGCACGCCGTGCGCTGGCAGTTCCTTGCCTTCTGATGGAAAGCGACGGAGAGCTTCCCGCAGCGTTATATTCCTTGAGGATTGGATAAGCCTATGTTCGCTGGAAAAAAAGCACGTTTGGTTGTAGCCGCCATTTTGGCTGGTTCTGTGGGGGTGAGTATCCCCACCGTAGCTTCGGGGCAACAGCTGCCAGGTTTTACCATTTTTGGCGGTCCCGAACAAAAAAATCAACTGAACTTTTTCCTGGAATCGGGAGAATCAGAAGATGATAGCGATCGCTACCACCTGCGCATCCCCGCCGATAAAATGGAATTGGCAGCCGCCCGCTTTGTCATCGATTACCCCGATTACTACGACGGCGAATTCAACGTCGATCGAGTCGAAGTTTTGGTAGGTGAGGGCGACAATCGCAAATCTGTAGAACTCGATGAAGTCATTTGGGACCCAGAAAACCACGTCATTGAAATTTATCCCCTCGAACCAGTTCCCGCTGGCAAAAAAGTGGAGCTGAAATTTTCCGATGTGGACAATCCCGATTTTGGCGGCATGTACTATTTCAACGCTCGCATTGAATCTCCCGGAGACGTTCCTCTGCTACGCTACATAGGTACTTGGGTGCTCACCATCGACTAATTGCCTCCAAATCCCCCCAAACCGTGTTATGATAGAATGCTGTGGTTTTTTCCAGTCCAGTGGAGCTAGCTAGCAAGGAGGGAAGTACGTATGCCGCAGCGGACATTACGCGGTACCAACCGTCGCAGAAGAAGAACCTCAGGCTTTCGGGTACGCATGCGCACCAGAAACGGGAGAAAAACCATCAACGCTCGCCGCCGCAAAGGTCGCCATCGCATTGCACTTTAATCGCTACTAACAGTTCGTCAATTCGGACGTGTTACCGCAAGAAAACCGACTCAAACATCGTCGCGACTTTTTGCTGGTCTATCAAAAAGGCAAGCGGCGGCAATCCAAACATTTGCGTTTGCGAGTTTGGAAATATGCCGATGTCTCCCCATCTGTTGGTTCGGGAGAGGGCGAGGCCACTGAAAAAAGTCCTCGTCACTCTCCTACACGCATCGGCATTTCCGTCAGTCAAAAAGTAGACAAACGAGCGGTGGTGCGCAATCGATTCAAAAGGCGCATCCGTGCTGCTTTGCGGGAGTTGCTACCACAGATGGAACCCGGGTGGATGGTGGTGGTTGGCGTGCGCCAGCGATCGCCGGAGTGCAATTACGAACAAATTTTGCGAGAATTAAAACAGTTACTGACCGAAGCTGAGGTTCTGCATGGGTATTAAAGAAGAAGTATATTATTCGGGAGGTCCCCACGTTGGGGATTTGCTCGTTGGTTTGCTTCTAGGCGTCACCATTATTTTCCTGCCCCTGACCATTGGGGCGATCGTGCGTGCCCTGTGGTTGCGCTATCGCATCACCAATCGTCGGATTACCGTAACCGGTGGTTGGATGGGGCGCGATCGCTCCGATATTGTCTACTCAGAAATAGCCAAAGTGGTCACCGTTCCCCGCGGTTGGGGTGGTTGGGGAGACATGGTCGTCACCCTCAAAGATGGAAACCGTTTGGAACTGAGAGCGTTGCCCAGATTTCGGGAAATTTACAACTACATAGAAGATAAAATTTCCGCCAAAGCCCGCCAAAAAAGCGGTGCTATCGGAGAGCGAGGCAAATCAAAGCAAAGCTCTTAGAACCAACCCACCAACAACCCCTAGGTTTTTCTTGGTTCTCCCGCTGTTTCTAGCTCCCGCAGAGCCAGGTCATCAGAAAAACCAAAATACCAAAATCGTATTCGCGGAGCAACGCTGCACCACCGAGGCGAATCGGGGCGGTTGTACTGACGAATTCGATTCAAATCTAATAGAATTGCAAGGGCGTAGGTAGACAAAAAACGAATGGACTTTGGGATTGGGTTTCTCTCCAACAATATCATGCTGCCGATCCTGGACTTTTTCTACGGGATCGTGCCTAGCTACGGTTTGGCTATTGTCGCCTTGACACTAGTCATTCGCTTTGCACTCTATCCGTTGAGTGCCAAATCGATCCGTAGCATGCGTCGCATGCGCGTAGCGCAACCAGCGATGCAGCAGCGGATTAAAGACATACAAGCACGCTACAAAGACGATCCTGCCAAGCAGCAGGAGGAAATGAGCAAGGTATACAAGGAATTCGGCAATCCCCTGTCGGGATGCTTTCCTATTTTGCTGCAAATGCCGATTCTCTTTGCTCTCTTTGCCACATTGCGGGGCTCGCCGTTTGCCGACGTTACCTATACCGTTGATGTAGACATCTTCGCCAAAGAACAAGTCGAGCGCATTCAACCGCAGCCTTATAGCACCGACTCGCAGAATGTCTATCTGGCGGAAAACAACCACGTCCCCATGAACGCCATTTTGCCCAGTGGCAATCAACTGGCGGTCGGGGAAACCACCAAGATAGAATTCCAAACCCCCGAAGGGACTCCCTTGCAGAATTTTATCCAAAAATACGATCGAGAAAACCTCTCGCCCAATTGGGAAGTTACCCAAGGTGCCGAACGGGTGAACGTACGTCCGGATGGTACCATCGAAGCGTTGCAACCAGGATCGGCGACCATTCAAGCCACCATTCCTGGGATTGCTGCCGAAGAAGGATTTCTATTTATCGAAGCCTTGGGCAGTGTAGGTGCTGTAGATGAAGATGGCACCATCCATTGGGATATCGTGGGTATGGTGCTGTTTTTCGGTGCCAGCTTGTACCTCAACCAAATCCTATCAGGTCAAGGACCAGGACAAAGCAGCAGCAACCCGCAACAGGATACCATCAACAAAATTACCCCAGTGCTGTTTTCGGGAATGTTTCTATTCTTTCCGCTGCCGGCTGGGGTTTTGATGTACATGGTGGTAGCCAATATTTTCCAAACTGCACAAACCTTTATTCTCTCCCGGGAACCGCTTCCGGAAAACTTGCAGAAATTGGTCGAACAGCAAGAAAAAGAAGCGGAAAAATCTCAGAAGAAAGACGGCAAATCCAAAGATGGGGAGCTGCCTTTTGAATCCGGGCGTTCTAAGAAGAAAGCCTAATGGTGGAACCAAGCAGCAAAAAACAGGAGCAAGGGCAAGAGTGGCTAGAAGAACTCCTCCAACTGGTTGGCTTGTCGGTTCCCGTGAAGTCAACCTTCCAAGAAAGCGAATTTGGAGCGAGTTATTGGCTGACCATTGATGCCGCGTATTTGACGCCCAAACAGGTGAAAGCCTTAACCGGGGCGCGTGGCGAAGCCCTCGATGCCATTCAATACATGGCCAATACCATTCTTAATTTAGGATGCGCCCCTGAAGAGCAAGCTGCCTATACTGTAGAGTTGGACGGCTATCGACTGCGCCGCTTGGAAGAACTCAAGCGCATCGCTTCCGAAGCTGTGGAAACTGTTCGCCAGACAGGCGAAGAACAGGAACTGAAGGAACTATCGGCGGCGGAACGGCGACAGGTTCACAATCTCTTATCAGAAGATACGGATTTGGAAACCTACAGCCGCGGTCAAGAACCCCACCGTTCCTTGGTGATTCGCATGCGCAGCTAAAAGTCTCCAATCACGGCAAGGGCAGCTTGCCCCGCGACGGTCAGGAGGTCGTTGGGATCTTTCCCCTTCCTACTGACTGCCCTGCCCGCGGCACGGCGATTCATAAAAAGTTATTGACGTTAAGACAAATATATGCTATAGAGAACCTTCGACAAAATTTTTCAATCAAAATAACTTTTTCTTTCCCCACCAACGCTTCGCTTCTCCCCCTCGCAGTCGCCTTTGGAGGTTTTCTGATGGAAACCATCTATCTCCCCCAACTCGCCCAAGCGCCAGATGCAACCGAAGAACTCGCATTTAAAGAATACTTTAGCGACCTAGAAACCCTCACTCCCGTACAAGGGCATTTAAAAGTTATCCATCAAGGCAATTATATTGAAGTTTCCGTGGCGGCGGAGACCATTGTTACCCTCACCTGCCACCGATGCTTGCAGCAATACAACCATCGCATCCAAGTGGAAACTTCGGAATTTCTTTGGTTGGATGCCGCGGCTGAAGCGGAAGAAAATCTCCCTTTAGAAAAAGAAACGCCCCTGGAAGAGTTGGTGGAACAGCTTTCTCCTTGGGGATATTTCGATCCCGCTCAGTGGATCTACGAACAGTTGTGTCTGGCAATGCCCAGCCGGCAATTATGCGATTCGGAATGTGAGGGAATTGCTCTCGAAGAGTCTGAGGAAGAACTTATTGATAGCCGTTGGGCTCCTTTGGCGGCTTTGAAAGAACAATTGTCTGGATGAAGGAGCGTTGAAGCATGAGCTTTACCGAGGAGTTTCAACTACTGCTGCGCGCCCGGTATCCGATTATTTACGTACCGACTCTAGAAGAAGAACGGGCTGAAGAAGCGATCGCGCGTTGCAGCGAAGAACAGGGCAACCGCGCCATCTATACCTGGGATTTTGTGGATGGTTACCGCGGCAATCCCAACGATGAAGGGTACGCCCGCCGCAATCCCCTGCAAGCATTGGAATTTGTGGAAGGCCTACCTGCCTCAGCCCCAGGTGTTTTTATTCTGCGGGATTTTCACCGTTTTTTGGAAGATTTGTCCATTTCCCGCAAGCTGCGCAACCTAGCCAGAAACCTCAAATCGCAACCGAAAAATTTGGTGTTGCTGACACCACGCATTGAAATTCCTGAAGACCTGAGCGAAAGCATCACGGTGATGGAATTTCCCCTGCCTACTCCACCAGAAATTCGCGCGGAAATCGATCGCTTGCTGGCAGGTACTGGCAATTCCTTGCAACCACGAGTCATGGATGAGATGGTGCGTTCCGCGCAGGGGCTGTCTGTGGAACGGGTACGTCGGGTTCTTGCCAGAGCGATCGCCAGCCACGGGGAAGTGCGACCGGAAGATGTGGACCTGATTCTGGAAGAAAAACGGCAAACCATTCGCCAAACCCAAATTCTGGACTTCTATCCCGCTAAAGAGCAAATCGCCGATATCGGTGGCTTGGACAACCTCAAAGAATGGTTGCTGCGTCGGGGTGGGGCTTTTTCCGAACGCGCCCGCCAGTACGGGTTGCCCCATCCTAAAGGTTTGCTTTTGGTAGGCATTCAAGGCACCGGCAAATCCCTCACTGCCAAAGCGATCGCCCATCACTGGCACCTGCCCCTCATGCGTTTGGATGTGGGACGTTTGTTTTCTGGTTTGGTGGGGGAGTCAGAAGCGAGAACTCGCCAAGCCATTCAAATTGCCGAAGCCGTTGCCCCCTGCGTGTTGTGGATCGACGAAATCGACAAAGCCTTCGCCGGTTCGGAAGGGCGCGGCGACTCCGGTACTTCCAGCCGCGTATTTGGCACCTTCGTAACCTGGATGGCAGAGAAAACTTCGCCAGTGTTTGTGGTTGCCACTGCCAACAATATTCAAAACTTACCGCCAGAACTGTTGCGCAAAGGGCGGTTTGACGATATCTTCTTTGTCGGTTTGCCCAACCAAGAAGAACGGCGGGCAATCTTTGAAGTCCATCTCTCCCACGTACGCCCAGCCCATCTCAAAGATTACGATTTGGATCGTTTGGCCTACGAAACCCCGGATTTTTCCGGTGCGGAAATCGAACAAGCTGTTATTGAAGCTATGCATATCGGCTTTAGTCAAGGGCGCGATTTCACCACCGAAGATATTTTAGAAGCTGCCAGTCAGGTGGTGCCCCTGGCAAGGACGGCAAAAGAGCAAATCGAGTACTTGCAAGCGTGGGCGGCTTCCGGAAAAGCACGTATGGCATCCCGTTCCAGTACGCTGGGTTCGCGCATGTCTGGACAACTGCGCTCGCCTGATTAAAGCCGTATTCGTTGCTGGGTTCCGCTCATGAATGTTTCTGGATGCTTTAAATTTATCCTCGGTTTTCTTTTAGCGATCGCCATTTTAGCCGGTGGCAGCGTGCTGGCAGCACTTTACTTTGCCGCGCGCCTGAGTGGGCGTCCGCCCAAACCCACCTTTGCCAACGACCAAGCAGCCAAAACTAAAGTTGCCCAAACCTCTCCCTCCCCCAAAACGCCTGCTACGTCTTCTCCCGCTCCCGCTCCCTCTCCTTCCCCCTCCCCTTCTCCCGCGCCTTCGCCACCCCCGAATTCCCAACCGGCGCTGGTTACTTGGCCCCAGGGCTTGATTCTTCGCGGGGCACCCAGTTACGAAGCCGATCGTATTGGTGGCATTCCCTACGAAGGCAAAGTTTATATCATCAAAAAAAGTGCCGATGGGGTCTGGGAAAAAGTCTGGGTTCCCGAAGACAACCAAAGGGGATGGGTAAAAGCTGGCAATACCCGCGAAACTTCCCAGTAGCATCGCCTCCGCGGCCATCCCTACCCACTTCACCAGGAGGGTGGCGATTTTTTCTGAGAAAAAACCCTCCAAACAATAGTTAAGAAATTTCTCCAAATCTAAATCTTAATGACAATATTTTCCCGATCCCACCCATGCCAGAATCCAGGGTGATATGTTTGAAAAAACCGAATTCGATAAAGTAAAGTTCAAACACCCTAAAAGCTCATGTACGAACCAAATTCTGGTAAAGATTTATTAACAAACGTGGTTACCGCATCTCTTGGAGCTGGCATTGTTACTTCTTTTGCCGTAGCTCAAGGCCAGCATCCCCTCCTAGCACTGGGAATTACGGCTTTTGCCGGAGTAACGGCTGTGGTTTGCGATCGCTTGGGAATTATTTAGCAGTTTTCAAAATCCGTCTAATTGGCTTTTCCCGGAAAAACAGGGCATTTTCTCCCTAAACTTCCGGGTTCTTTTTTTGGCATTTTTTAGTACAATCGGAGCGAGCATACTGCTATGGTTCGACAAAATTTATGAAGGCTTGGGTTCGCGTTTGGAAGTTCGTTGCTCGCGTCTTGCCGGTAGGAGCATTTGTCACAATTTTGCTCTTTGCCCATAGTGCCTTGGCGTTGCTACAGGTCGGGGATTCAAACAGGCAAGTGGAAATTTTGCAGCGTCGCTTGCAAGAGTTGGGCTATTTTAACGGTCCGATTACCGGATACTACGGAGAACTAACCGCCGATGCTGTAGAAGCGTTTCAAAGTGCCAACGGCTTGGCGGTTGATGGTATCGTCGGTCCGCAAACGGAGCAAGCGTTGCAGCTAAGGGGTTTATCAGGGGAGTCTCCCTCCACAGTTCCCCTACCGCCAGTTCCCAATGCCCAACCACAAACCACACCAGTCCCCGACCCGGATCTTTCCCGCAACAACCAGCGTTTTCCCCAAGGAACGGCTTCCGAGAATTTCCCCATCCAACGGGGGGATATCGGCGATCGCATCGTTCAATTGCAACAACAATTGCAAGCAGCGGGATACTACGACGGTTTAATTAACGGCATTTTTGACAAACGCCTGGAAGAAGCAGTGGAAGCGTTCCAGGAAGATAACAACCTAGACGATACGGGGCAAGTCAACCGCGAAACCCAAATTGCCCTCAATCGCCGGCAGCAGGAAGCCCAATTTTTGACTCCCAGCGGTCAACCCAGCAGCCAACCAACCACCATTCTTGAACGGGGTGATAGTTCTGATGCCGTTTTGCAGGTACAAAAACGATTGCAGGAGTTGGGATACTACGATGGACGCCTCAGCGGTCACTTCGGACCCAAAACTGAGGCGGCAGTGATTAAATTTCAACAAGACCGGGGCTTTATTGGCAATGGCATTGTCGATACGGCAACGCGCAATGCTATGGGATTGCTACCGCCGGCGGCAGCTGATGAGTTTCCGGATGCAGAAGAAACGCCGGCCAACTCCGACAATTTTCAACTGGTACCCGTTCCAGAAAACTAACAGGTTTAAAAGCTACTATACGGGAAGCAGCGCCCGCTGGCAGGACGGGCAAATCGCATGAATGGTTAGCTGACAATCGAGCAAGTGATATCCTTCTTTTTTAGCAGTTTTGGCACCAATTTTGAGGATAGAATCGTTTTTAAATTCGATTGTTTTGTTACATTTGACACAAATTAAATGGTGGTGGTGGTAAGGTTGGGGTTGGTTGAGTTCGTAATGCTTGTGACCTTCACCAAACTCTAGCTCTCTCAGAATCCCCAAGCGGGACATGAGTTTTAGGGTCCGGTAAATTGTCGATAGGCTGATGCTAATATTGCTTTCCTCTTGCAAGCGTAGATAGAGCTCTTCTGCACTCAGGTGTTCTCCTTTGGGCAGGTCTTGAAAAATTTTGAGAATGGTCTCCCGTTGCGGTGTCAAGCGCCAGCCGCGCTCGTTTAGTTCGGCTTTGAAGGAGCTGGTTGTATAAGAAGTCATATGGAATCTTCTCAAATATTGTTGCTTATTGACAAAGATAACCAGTTGTTAGGCAATTGTCAAGAAGCTGGTGATTATTGAGAAAAATTCCAATCTAGAGTGGGTGATACCAAATTCGATGCGTACAAACCGCAAAAATTTTGTCGGGTTGATTCGCGAATCGACCCGACACCAGGGAATTTCCATGGATAAAAAAGCGAGTCTGTTT
Source organism: Geitlerinema sp. PCC 9228 (assembly GCF_001870905.1). Taxonomy (NCBI): domain Bacteria; kingdom Bacillati; phylum Cyanobacteriota; class Cyanophyceae; order Geitlerinematales; family Geitlerinemataceae; genus Geitlerinema; species Geitlerinema sp. PCC 9228. Next base: position 33,639 of record NZ_LNDC01000135.1, on the reverse strand, counting down.
GAGGTGGATTTGATGCCATCCCCAATCCGATGTAGATAAACCCACAAAAATGCTTGTGCTGAGCCTGCCGAAGCATAGGGGGAGCGCCCCCGTGCCTATCCCTACAAAAGGGACCCCCAGCGGGGGTTGCTCCTACAAAAAATCCTACAAAAAATTGTAGTTTTCCCATGTCGGTTGCCTATCTCTGCCACCGAGGCAATTTTGCGAATGGCAAGCGAAAAACCCGCTCTTGAGTTCTAGCAGCCTAACGAGTAGGTGCGATTCCAACTTAGCTTAAAGCATCTAAATAGTCGCGGACGCGGTTGCGGCGTTTGGGCTGGCGCAATTTTTGCAGTGCCTTGGCTTCAATTTGCCGTACCCTTTCCCGAGAGAGGTCCAAAGCACGACCAATTTCTGCCAAAGAGTAAGGATGGCCGTCTCCCAAACCAAAACGCATGCGAATGACATCTCGTTCGCGGCTGCTTAAGTCTGAAAGCAACTGCTGCAACTCCCGATGCAAGGCTTCTCGCATCATGAGTTCTTCGGGAGACAAATCTTCGGTTTCGAGCAGTTCTCCGAGTTGGGTTTCTTTGTCTTTGCCGACCTTTAACTCCAAAGAGATCGACCGCGGCACTCGCATGAGCACTTCCCGCACTTGCCCCGGTGTCATTTCCAACTCGCCGGCGATATCTTCTACGTTGGGGGTATACCCTTTATCTTGAGCGAGCTTGCGCTGGGCTTTTTTGATTTTGTTTAGCTTTTCGGTGATATGAACGGGGATGCGAATGGTACGGCTTTGGGTAGCGATCGCGCGGGTAATTCCCTGGCGAATCCACCAATAAGCATACGTACTAAATCGATATCCTTTCGTGGGGTCGAATTTATCCACAGCCCGTTCGAGACCTAACGTGCCTTCTTGAATGAGATCGAGCAGTTCCAAGCCCCGGTTCTGGTATTTCTTGGCAACGGAAACCACCAAACGCAAGTTGGCTTTAATCATGCGTTCTTTGGCACGCAAACCCTCCGATTGGGCGCGTTCTAATTCATCTAAAGCTAAATTGGCCAGCTCCGCCCAACGGCGTTTACCTTGACTTAAAATGGTTTTGAATTCGCTAGGGGAAACCTGAGCGGCACTCGCCCATTGTTTTCGAGAAGGGCTGTGACCGAGTTGGGAAGATAAATACTCCCGTACTTGCATCAGGTGTTCGTAGCGGGCTAAATTTCCCAACTCGGCAAGGGCAGCTTCGCGACGCAGTTCTAGCAGTTTTATGTAGCGCTGAACTTTCTGAGCTTGGGCAACCTCCTCATCCCTTCCTAAAAGGGAGACGCGACCGATTTCCTGGAGATACAAGCGCACCAGATCGGTAGTGCGATGGCTGCGGCTTGCGCTGGCTTGCTCGTTTTTGGTTTCTTCTGAGTCCTCAACCGCTATCTCAGCTTCGTTTAAATCTTCTGCTTCTGGTTCAAAATGATTTAGTTCCAACTCAGAAACAGCAGGTTGCTCGTCGTATTCAGCATTCACGGGCAAAGAGGGTATGGGCATAATTTTCCTCTCCATCACTCCACGCAGGAGGCGCAGTTAGGGGGTGCCTACACAGATAATTCCCAAAAACCAACGAAAACTTTTCTCAAGTTTGTTAAAGTTTACAAAAACTATCTCGAAGCAGCCATGCTAGGTACTGGACGGTTAAATTGTCGTCTGAGATACAAGCATGACCTGGGTGCTTCTGTGGTAGGCAGCATCCCCTAACTTCACCAATATGGTTACAATTGACGCTTGAATTTGGGAATTTCGTTATGCAATTGGCGGAAAAAGGTTTCTCCGTGAGCTCAACCAGAAAAGGAAACGCACTCTACGATCCTTACTGATTTTTTTTGGAACAATCTTTAGCTTGCAGGAGAAAACGAACCAGCGACACACCCCAAATTCTAGATTACGGTATTTTTGCGGATTTCTATCCCACCAACGCCACAGTTTATAAAAACTTTAATTCCCCAACACTCAAATTTGGTCAAAAACCGAATTTCAATTGAGGAAAAAGGGCATAATTTTGCGTGTTTTCCTCAGAGGGAACCCGTTGGTGTTTCTTCATCCATTGCTGTCAGTATATGGGGAATTCACGGTTGGCCTCGTGACATATGTCAAGAGCCATCTTGGATTTTCGTCACCTGCTCTTGCCTTTCCGGATCGCTACCGACTTGCGATCGAAATCAAAAATATTCGGATAAAAATATAGTTATACGCTTGCAAATACGGTTATAGGGGATTTTTCCAGCCTTCCCGTAGGGATACGGCGCAAAGTTCCCCTACCCCACCGACAATCTCTTGCAAAACTTATGCCATTTCTAAAAAATAATGATTTCTTAAAACTTCTATGTTTTCTTGGCAAGGTTTTTTTGCAAGGCATCCCTATAAAATACCCCAATTATTTCTTGCAGAGTTTCAAGAACTCGATCCTAGCAGAAATGGGAGGCGATAACCAACCAAGCTCCCAGTCAAACTGCATCTCAATTTCTTGCAGTTCGGTCAATAGCCTCCGGGCTATTGACCGAGCCCAGTCCAAAATGTCAATCTACGCAGACCGTTCGCTTTGGGTTCTGGGATACTTATCCATCAGGTCTCTTACTTGTTCCGCATGATAGGAACTGCGCGTTAGGGGAGAAGCAACCACCTGCAAAAACCCAAGGGATTCTCCATACGCCCGCCAAACTTCAAATTGTTCCGGCGGAATAAAATCATCCAACTTCATATGCTTGCTGCTGGGTTGCAGGTACTGACCGATGGTCAAAATGTCGCAATCCACCTCCCGTAAATCCCGCATTACCTGACGGACTTCCGCATCGGTTTCTCCCATACCAACCATGATGCCAGATTTGGTATAAACCCAACGAGCATAGGCGCGGGTTTGCCGCAACAATTCCAAGCTGCGCTGGTAGTTGCCCCCAGGACGAGCGCGGCGATACAAGCGAGGGACGGTTTCGGTGTTGTGGTTGAGAACTTCCGGTCCGGCATCCAAAACTGTTTTCAAAGCCTCCCAGTTGCCACAAAAGTCGGGAACCAACAGTTCAATGCTGGTATGGGGGGAGCGCGATCGCACTTCCTCAATACAACGCACAAATTGAGAAGCCCCCCCGTCGTCCAAATCGTCGCGGTTGACCGAGGTGATCACCACGTGGTTCAATCCCATTTGCTGTACCGCTGTAGCCAGCCGGATGGGTTCGGTGGGATCGAGGGCTTTGGGGGACTTTTCAAAATCAATATCGCAGTAAGGACAAGCCCGGGTACACGCAGGTCCCATAATTAAAAACGTTGCCGTTCCTTTGTGGAAGCACTCGCCAATGTTGGGACAGGAGGCTTCTTCGCACACCGTATTGAGTCCCAATTCCCGGAGAATTCCCCGAACTTCGCCAATACGTTCGGGTTGGGGGGCTTTCACTCGCAGCCAGCTGGGTTTGTTTGTACTCACGCTTTCTCTGTTTCCAAATCGTTCGACGAATTTCTCTCCTTCATCCTATCTACATACAAGATTTTGTGCTATCCTAATACGTAGATAGAAAGGTATCGGGATGTAGCGCAGTTTGGTAGCGCACTTCGTTCGGGACGAAGGGGCCGCTGGTTCGAATCCAGTCATCCCGATTTTTTTTGGCTTTATACAGCTATTGAGCAGCGGACCCATTGCCGCGTCGCCCGGGCAGTCTCAGACCTTGAGCCTGTTCGCGGAATTCCTGTACGGCTTCGGAATAGTCAATAGGCATGACGGCAACGACGTTTTCGTGGGGACGGGGAATAATCACCCAAGATTCCAAAACACCGCCATAAGCATTCTCAACAGCTGCCACACCAGCGTCCATGGCGGTTTTCACTTCGGAAATGTCGCCGCGGATGTTAATGGTAAAACGCGCGCTACCGGCACGGATGTAGCCGACTAGGGTCACTCTACCAGCTTTTAACATGGCGTCGGCGGCGGCTAAAACGCCGGGAAATCCTTTGGTTTCTAGCGATCCAACTGCTTCTTGTGTCATAAATTTGCTCCAGTTCCAGTTTTCTTCAGAAATATCCCTATTGAGGTCGATTTTGCCCTATGAAAAGGGTGGGCGATCGCTTGGGAGGTGTGTCTGAGGTTTTCAAATCCTAGCGAAAAGGTTCTGCGGCTTCTGTATAGTCCACAGGCAGAACCGTGGCTACGTTTTCTGGGGGATTGGGAATCATGTAGTAGGTCAGCACTTCGGAACCATAAGGCTTTTCGGCAGCTTCGATGCCAGCTTCCATAGCCCGCTTTACCTCAGAAACCGGTCCCCGGATAGCTACAAAAAAGTGGCCGCTTTCTGCCCGAGAATACTGTACAACAGTGACGCGAGCCGTTTTCACCATAGCATCTGCGGCGGCCAGCGTCCCAGGAAACCCCATGGTTTCAATTACTCCAACGGCAACAGGCATGGATGGTTGCTTTCCTCCGTTTCGCTTGCAATACCTGCTTCTTATTGTACGAGGCGATCGCGGCAAAATAGATAGATATCTGATGAAAAAATGTTATCTTTTATGTTTGTTTCTCCTGGGGGTCCTAGATACTTTCACCAGCAACTGCTTGGGCAGAAAAAAGGGATTCGATTTTGTCAAGGATAGATGTACGGAGAATTGATGGGCTTTCCTGAAACGGGGTTGTATTTATTTTCAGAATATTCTCGGAGCGCTTCGAGCGGTACATGTAATGAAACCATCAACCAGCGATCGCTAGATTCTCCCCAATAAAGAAATTCCAAAAATTCAACGCCTGAGAATTTTGTGCCATACAATAGTTAATAGACATAGCGAGAAAAATTCATTTTCTTTTTCTGGGAGAAAAATCTACTCGTGCGTTTGGTGCCAAGCGTTATTGCCGAACTTCTTATGGATATACCAGAGCTAGAGCAGTACCTGCGTCCGCCGAGCAAATACAAGAGCCATTTTTCCTTAGAGTCTACACTGGCAGAATTGCAGCTATACGAAGCTCAATTAGATATTTATAGCTACTCTTACCAAGCTTGTCAAGCTTTTGAAAGCAACCCTTTCCTACCAGGGATTATCCTGATGTATGGAGGAGAGTTGGTAGGAATGATCTCTCGACGGCATTTTTTCGAACAACTCAGCCGTCCTTACGGTCGGGAACTTTTTTTAAGAAGGCCGGTGGGGAATTTATATCGGTTTGTGACGGTTCATTTAATGGTGATTCCCCAACAAACTTTGATTTCTAAAGCCGCCCAGCTGGTTTTATCCCGACCGCCGCATTTGCTGTACGAGCCAGTGGTGGTTCGCCAGCCCTCCCATCAAAATTCTACAGTTGGTGTCTATTCCCATCTTCCTACTTATAAAATTCTAGATATCCACCAACTTTTACTAGCGCAATCGCAAATTCATACCCTAGCAACAGAATTGCTACACAGCCTTTGCGAAGAGCTATCTGTCGCTAACAAAGAATTAAAAGATCTGGCTTATATCGATCCGCTAACCCAAGTAACCAATCGCCGGCGATTTGAAGAATATTTACAGCAACAGTGGAAGCAGCTATTGGAAGCCAAACTTTACCTTTCTCTAATTATTTGCGATGTAGATTTTTTCAAACGATTTAACGATACCCACGGTCACCAAGAAGGCGACAGATGTTTGCGCAGCGTTGCGGAAGCCATCAGGCGTGCAGCTAGACGACCGGCGGATTTGGTGGCTCGCTACGGGGGAGAAGAATTTGCTGTTATTTTACCGCAAACGCCGGCTGCGGGGGCCATTGAGGTGGCGAAAAATATCCAGGGGGCCGTGCGAAGCTTGTGTTTGCCCCATGCTGCCTCCCCGGTTAGTAGTTACGTTACCTTAAGTTTGGGAATTGCCAGTTTGGTGCCTACGAGTCAGATGACTAGCGAAACGCTCATCGAATGTGCCGATCGCGCTTTGTATCAAGCCAAACAAGCTGGTCGCGATCGCTTTAAATTATACACAGAAAATACTACATGAATGTGGTACGGAAAAGAACTGAAAATAGACGTTATCCTAAAGCTGGCTGTTGCAATTCCCATAACAGCATGGGCATAAGGGAAAAATCATGAAACTGGCTGTTTTTAGCACCAAAAGCTACGACCGCGCTTTCCTAGAAGCTGCTAACCAAAATTACCACCACGAAATTACTTTCCTGGAACCGAGTTTAAATCCAGAAACGGTTCCTCTAGCGTATGGCTATCCTGCTGTTTGTGCGTTCGTTCACGATAATGTAAACGCCGAAGCTTTGCGGAAACTCGCCGAAGGGGGAACCCAAGTCATTGCCCTGCGATGTGCGGGATTTAACAATGTGGACCTGCAGACGGCGAAAGAAATGGGACAAACGGTGGTCCGCGTTCCTGCCTATTCTCCCCATGCTGTGGCAGAATATACGGTAGGATTAGCCATTGCCCTCAATCGCAAAATTCACCGTGCCTACAACCGGGTCCGCGAGAGTAACTTTTCCCTCAACGGTTTGCTTGGGTTTGACTTCCACCAGCGTACTGTAGGCATTGTCGGTACTGGCAAGATTGGTGCTATTGTGGCGCGGATTTTTCAAGGATTTGGCTGCAAGCTGCTTGCTTACGACCTCTACCCCAATCCTGAGTGCAAGGAAATGGGGGTAGAATACGTTTCCCTGGAGGAAATTTTCTCCCGTTCCCATGTGATTAGCTTGCACTGTCCACTAACGCCAGATACCTACCATCTGATTAACCCAGAAACAGTCAGCCGCATGCAAGACGGTGTTATGCTGATCAACACTAGCCGCGGCGGTTTGATCGATACCCAGGCGGTTATTGATGGGTTAAAATCCGGTAAAATCGGTTCCTTGGGATTGGATGTGTACGAACAGGAAGAAGACCTGTTTTTTGAAGATTTATCGGAAATTGTCATTCAAGACGATACCTTTGAACGATTGCTCACTTTTCCCAATGTTTTGATTACCGGACACCAGGCATTCTTTACCCGAGAAGCCCTCACCAAAATTGCTGAAACCACATTAAGCAATATTTCTCAGGTAGAAAAGGGAGAGGAGTGCCCCAATGAAGTATCAGTAGAACGGATACAAACCAAAAAATAGCCTAAAAATTGTTTTTTATCATAGCGATCGCCCCAACTGCAATGGCGCGATCGCTTGACTATTACAACATCAACTAAGCAACAAAGCAAAAAAGCCGCACAAAGCAATGCCATCAAAAACGCCGGCACCACCAATGCTCAAAACCCCAGGACTCATGCGTTGAATGGCGCGTAAATTCAGCAAATCGGCACCAATTAACGTACCCAATACCCCACCAGCAAACGCAATGGGTGGGGCTTCTGCTGAGGCTTCCGTAAGCAAAATGGCACACAAAGAAGCCGTAACCGGTGGCAGCAAAGGATTCATACTAATCCCAATGCCGGGAACCACGTTAGAAGCAAAATAGCAAACCAGCGTCACAATGGCAGTCACCACCGCAATTTTGACAAAACTCGCTTGTCTGAGTTGGTACAAAGCCAAAACAATTGGAATCAAACCACCGCCAACATTGAGAGCAACCACGGTTTTTTGTTCGATTTTGCGTAGCGGAATTCCCCAAAACTGGCGCAACCACATTTCCGTAATGCTGGAAGCGACAGGTACTTCCGACTCAACTTCGTAGATGGGAATGTTAATGGTACTGCCGAGAATACTAGCAGCCAGCAACAGCAACGCCACATCCGGAGAAAAACCGAGTTTGGCTGCTGCAATTTCCAAAGCATCCAGCGTAATGGCAAACCAGATAAAAGGAAATAGCAGCAACAACAACAGGAACAAAATTAAAGAAACGGGAAGGTAAATCATAGACATGCTTACAAGCTCAAAATGAGTCACCTATCGCCTTCTATTGTCCCGCGAATTTGTTTTTCCTCCAAGATATCTGCCAGAGTTCGAGTGTTGGAAACCACGCGATCGCGTCCTTGCATTTTCGCTTCGTAGAGGCTATCATCTGCTACAGAAAGCAACAGGTCTTCGCTGAAGTCAGGTTGGGGAATGACAGAAGCCACCCCACAACTGAGGGTCACTACCGGGGCAATCTTGGACTTGGCGTGGGGAATAGCCAGTTTTTTGACTTGGTCTCGAACTTGTTCTGCTAAATAAATAGCTCCTTCCAGGTTGGTATTGAGCAAAATTAGAGCAAATTCCTCGCCGCCGTAGCGTGCCACCAAATCTGTAGAACGTTTGGCTACTTGCGTCAAAACCTCCGCTACTTGATGCAAACAGGCATCGCCAGTTTGATGGCCGTAAGTATCGTTGTACTGCTTAAAAAAATCTACATCGCACAGCACAATCGATAAAAACGAGCCTTCTCTAGCTAAATGTTGCCACGCCCAGTTTAAATAATCGTTAAAACGACGGCGATTGGCAATTTCGGTTAAACCATCGACCGTGGCTAACCGTTGCAACTCGCGGTTGGCTGCTTCCAACTGAGCGATTAACGCCTGTTCGGTTTCCATTTTGCGGTGAATTTCTTGCATCATCCACCGTTGTTGCAACAGCCGACGTACCCGCTGGCGCAAAACTGGCCAGTGAATGGGTTTGGTCACGTAGTCAGTGGCACCCACCTCAAACGCCAAATCCACAGATTTGGAATCTTCTAAAACAGTCACCATCAACACTGGCGGCACATCTTGCAGCTGCATTTCATGCAATTTGGTACAACAAGTAAAGCCATCCATCCCTGGCATCATGGCATCCAGTAAAACCATATCAACGGATTGTTCGGCACAAATTTGCAAAGCGTCTTTGCCATTAGCAGCTTCTAGGATAGAATAGCCTTGTTTTTCTAGAGTACGACGCAACACCAATCGCAGGGTTTTTTCGTCGTCTACGATGAGAATGCGGGATGGTTGCTCGGGATGGTTGCTTTCAGACATGGGAAACCTAACGCTCTTGAGATAGTTACAGTTGTTCTTGCAGTTGTTCTTGCAAAGCTTGGCGAACTTGAGAAAAGGCATCAGGCAATTGGGTTGCTATCTCGGAAGACTCTTCCACACGATTTTGTTTGCCTAGTTCCTGGAGTTGTTCGCATAAATTGGCTAGATAGCTAGCTCCTACGGTAGCACTGAGAGATTTCAAGGCATGAGCTGATGATGTGAGTTGTTGGGATTGGTTTTTCGCAATAGCTTGTTCGATGGCTTCTAGCCGCTGGGGAGCATCTTCTAAGTAACTATTTATCACTTCTTGCACGAATTCGCGATCGCCACCACCTGCTTTTTGTAATTCTCGCAAAATTTCCCAGTTAATAGCCGATGTGGTTGTGTCTTCTGTATTTTCTGGAGATACTGGCGATGGCGTACTCGATTGGTTCCCGTCCCACCAAACCTGCAACGCCGATGTTAGTTTGGACAGGCGAATGGGTTTGCTAATATAGTCATCCATACCAGCTTGCAGGCACTGTTCGCGATCGCTCAAACTAGCATGTGCGGTAATCCCAATAATATAAGGACGGCGCTGTAAATTTTCTTGACGCAGGTGACGGGTTGCCGTCAAACCATCCATCTCCGGCATTTGCACGTCCATCAGCACAATATCGTAGGGGATTTGCTGGCAGGCAGCCACGGCTTGCAAACCGTTTTCTACAGTATCGGCGTGGTATCCCAAGGTTTGCAACATTTGCTGTGCTACTTTTTGGTTGGCTGGTATATCTTCTACCAATAAAATGCGCACCGATGAAGGGGAAGCATCCGTACCAGTAGAATGTTTGGCAGTTGGTTGTGTGGTTTCGGTAGCAGCGAATGGTTGGGATGGTACGGCTAGGATGGACGCTAAAATTTGATACAGTTGGGTCAATTTCACTGGTTGCTCGACAATTTTGTCAAAGCGATCGCGTACTGTCGCTTGCCAACGAGAAATATTCACAGAACTTAATAAAACCAACGGCATATTTTTTGGCGAGATATCCAAATTTTGGATTTGTTCTGCCAACACCACACCATCCATATCTGGCAGATGGCTGTTCGTCATGGCAGCATCAAAGAACTCTCCCCGCTGCAAGCAAGCCAGTGCCTCGGAAGCAGAAGCTACCGCCAACACCTGCATTCCCCACGATTCCATACGCCGCGTATAAACTTCTCGCTGGGTAAGATTGCCATCCACCAACAGCAAACGCTTTTGTTGCCATTCAGCTATGGGTTGGGTTTGGGAAAAAATAGAGGGTTCGTCGGCTTCTGCCGCCACAGCCAGCACCACACGAAAATAAAAAATAGAACCAAAATCCACTGTTGATATAAAAGCTGGAATTGGCGATTCCCATTCACCAGGAGGAGAACCACCGATATTTCCTTGACTTTCTACCCAAATGGTACCCTCCATCACTTCTACCAAACGCTGGCTAATTGCCAACCCCAATCCCGTACCGCCGTAGCGACGGGAAATGGAACTATCAGCTTGTACGAACGCATGAAATAATTGCTCCATTGATTTGGCAGTAATACCAACTCCCGTATCCCGTACTGCAAAAGTGAGTTGGTAAGTAGATGGCGACTGAGATTTGGCAGATACCGCCAGCAGCACTTCTCCCGTTTCGGTAAATTTAACGGCATTGCTCAAAAGATTGAGCAAAATTTGTTGCAATCGGTTTTCGTCTCCAGTCAGAATTTCCGGAACCTCTGGCGAGATCCAGTAAGCCAAATCCAACTGTTTGTCATTGGCTTTGGGAGAAACCAAATCTAAGGAGCTTTCGACGCAGCGGTAAATGGAGAAAGGTTGCGTTTCCAGTTCCAGTCGATTGGACTCAATTTTAGAAAAATCAAGAATATCGTTAATGAGTGCTAACAAAACCTGGCTGCTGTCGGCGATGGTTTCGGTACACTCCCGTTGTTGTTCGCTGAGGTGGGTTTGCTGCAGGAGTTCTGCCATGCCAACAATGGCGTTCATCGGCGTACGAATTTCGTGGCTCATCATGGCTAGAAATTCGCTTTTGGCACGGTTGGCGGCTTCGGCTTCTTGTTTGGCACGTTGCAATTGTTGGTTGGCGGTACTGAGTTCGGTACGGCGATTGGTTTCGGCTTGCAATAAATTGGCTTGTGCCAGAGCAATTCCCAGTTGTGCGGCAACGGTTTCTAACAGTTCGATTTCGGCTGAGGTCCATTCTCGGTATGTATCTACTTGGTGCAGTGCAATGATGCCATTGGGTTCGTCGCGGTAGGAAGTCCGAATGGCAAGCATGGATTTGAGACCAATCTGGCGACACAAGTCAGTTGCGGGAGTTAGTAAAGGGTCGGTATAAACGTTGGGAGAGACCACGGCTTGGTCTTTTTCTAAAATTTTCCAGACGTGAGGATTGTTATGAACTGGTACTTGGTAGCTCAGATGGGGTACTTCGGGTTTGACGTATTGGGAAACTAGCGGAATTTTTGGCATGGAATCGTTGCTATAGCTGTGAATCAGGCAGCGAGAGGCGTTGAAGGCACGACCGATTTGACTGGCGGCGGTGTCGAAAATGTCTTGGGGATACCAACTTTGGCGAATTTGGTTTGTAATTTGTTCGGTTAGTTGACTCCGCTGTACTTGTCGTTCTAAAGAGCAAACCAGTTGTTGGCGATTGAGTTCGTTTCCGATCCACTGTGCCATCAGTCGAATGAGTTGGCGATCGCTTTCTTGAAAGTCTTGCCGGCGCGGGTGAAGGCTGAAAAAACTCAGGGTACCGTAAGGAAAACTACCAACTACAATCCGCGTTCCCAGAAAAGCTTCGATTTGGGTGGTTTGATAGGCTGGATGAATGCGCCAGGTGTCGTTATTTCCGGCATTCCGAAAAGCGATGGGTTCTTCGGAGGCCAATACTTGCTGGCAAAAGGTATCTTGTAGGTTGAAAATATCCCCAGTTTGGATATTTAGGGAAGATTTGGATGGGGTCTGTATGGCTTGGATTTGGTAGCGATCGCCTTGGATGTGGGAGATTATACCCATTTCCATGCCAAATTTTTGTCTTCCCATGGTGAGTAAAGCTTGCAAGCGTCGATGGAAGGTCAGTTTTTGGGAAGAAGCAATTTGATAAAGGTCGCGCAATGCTTCTTCTTCGGCTTGGGATTTTTGTTCGGCAAGTTTGCGGTTGGTAATGTCTTCGGCGATACCAGCTATACGATAAAGTTCCCCTTGCTCGTTGTAAACGCCAAAAGCGCGGTCGCGAATCCAACGAATTTCGCCGTCGGGACGGACAATACGATATTCTAAGTCAAATTCTCCCGATGCTTGCTTGTCAATTTTAGAAATAACGCGATCGCGGTCTTCTGGATGAATGGGATCTGTCCAGGCAAGCGGGTTTTGGTAAACGAAAGACCGATCTCTTCCCCAGATTTTTTCATAAGCGGGACTAACGTACAAAACTTGACGAAAATCAAAGGTACTCATCCAGAAAACTTGATTGATGTTTTCTGCGAGTTGCCGAAATTTCTCTTCGCTTTCCTGCAAACGCGCTTCTGCTAATTTGCGCTCGGTTATATCGGTTTGAACGCCGATATAATGGGTTAAATGACCGTTGCTATCCCATACTGGCGAAATGGATAGTTCGTTCCAAAATAGGGAACCATCTTTGCGGTAGTTTCTTAAGGTGACGTGGCAGCCTCTTTGTTCTTGCAAGGCTTGGCGAATTTCATCGATTGTGGCTTGCGAGCGTTCGTTTCCTTGCAGAAAGCTACAGCTATTTCCTAGAATTTCATGTTGTTGATATCCAGTTATACGTTCGAAGCCTTTATTTGCGTAAATAATGGGATTGCCTGGTTGTGCGGCATCGCTAATTAAAATTCCATTGGAACTGGCAGATATGGCTCGTTCTAGCAGTTGTAGCTGTTGCTGGCGCTGGCGGCGATCGCTGACATCCCGTACAATACCTACAAATCCCAGTACGTTGTCTTGGGAGTCTCGAACGGGAACACCAACGGTTTCTCCCCAAAAGGTTTTGCCGTTGCGGGTTTGATATGCGATTTCCTTGCGAGAAGGATCTTCGGACGCAGTGACATTAAACCGTTGTTCCCCTTGATGGTAAAAGTCTGCTGAGTTGGCGTACAAAAACTGGGTCGTTCTTCCCAAGACTTCCTGGGATTGGTAACCAAATATGTCTGTAAAGGCTGGGTTGACCATCACAATTTGCCGTTTTTCGTCGGCAAAGATGATGGCATCGGGTAGCGAACGGAAGATGGCACGAAATTCGGCGCTGGTTTTTTGCAGTTTTGAGTTGGCTTTTTCTAAGGCTTGGGTGCGTTCTTGTACTTTGGTTTCTAGTTCGTTGTTCAGGGTTTTGATTTTTTCTTCTGCTTGCTGTCGTTCGGAAACTTGTTTGGCTAATTCTTGGTTGGCTTGTTCTAGCGGTTTGGGACTGGGAAGAGCAATAATTTTTGGCAGGACAGGAACCAGCCACAAGGCTGTATAGCAGGAAATGAGACTGGTTATGGCTTTGATACTACCAGAAAACCAATATGTAGGATGCCAGAGAGTCCACGCTTCTAACAGATGTGTGGTACCGCAGCCAAGAATAAAAAGACTAAAGAAAATAAAAATCCCTTTAAAGGGGATGTCATTTCGTTTCCAAATAAAGTAAATTAACAATAAAGTTATAATGTAATAAGATATAGCGATGGTAAAATCGGACAGTGCGTGCAACCAAACAAGTTGTGTTTGCCAAAGATAGCAACTTCCATGAGGCATATAGCCACTTGTGAATAGAAAATGAGAAGAAATTTCAATCATGGTTATTGCGATCGCCAATATCAGAAGGAACTAAGAATAATTCTAGCTGGTTTTTATCCTAGTTAGACGGCACTGGGTCAATAAAAATTGAGCGTTTCCCGGATCGTCATTGCTGCCATCGGGGTACTGAATCCTGTTGGGGTGGACAAGGGGAGAGGCGATTTTACTAACAATTCCTAAATTATTTTAAATTTTATTTACAAATATCTGGGAAACAAATTGCTTTCAATCTATCTGCTAGCAATAACAGCAGCTATCTTGGCTACCGCTAGGAGTTTGACCTTTTTTAACAAAAACCGGTATGATTTTCCCAGATGGGAAACGGTTAAAAGATACTACCCTATTTTGAGCTAAGGGGAAATTTTAGCCGGTTGCCGTCTTGCTGGCGGCCAGGTTTAGCGTGTATATTCAATAGGCTAGAAGCAAATCCCATTTTTTGATGGGAGTTGGGTACTTCTGAGATATTGGTTGGCGTTCCTAGTGCCAACCAGCTGCAAGAAGTGCCGCGCACATGCATCTGAAGCTGTACCTGTTATCGTACTTCAATCTCTGAATTCTTATGAACTCCGAAACTCAAAAAGAAGAGCAATCCAACGTTTCTGTCAACGCGGAGGAACGCGGTGACTTGGTTCCAGTTGCTTCCGAGGAAGAATCCAATTCTCAATGGGAGCAAACCAGACAAAAAATTCTACAACTGCTGTCTGAGTTGCCGGAACAAATTGGGAATTTCCTTGGGGAGTACCAAAAACCTTTGGTTACGGTACTGCTGATTGTTGGTACCATCATTACGTTGAAGGTACTGCTGGCTATCCTATCGGCGATTAACGAAATTCCTCTACTAGCGCCTTTATTTGAAGTCATTGGCATGGGATACTCGGCCTGGTTTATCTGGCGCTATTTACTAAATGTATCTACCCGCCAGGAACTCGCTCAAGGGTTTTCCAATTACAAGGAACAAATCCTGGGCAGCGGACAGTCGAAAAAATCTTCTTAATTTCTCCCAGCTAGAGGGCGATCGCTATATCAATATATTTCTTAGGAGGGTGGACTTTTGTGCCACCCTTGTTCGTCTGTCCACAAAAAAACCTAGGGGTAGGTGCCAACGACCTTTTCCCTAGGTTTGTTGCTGAAAAATGAAAAAGAGCGGGTAACGCGATTCGAACGCGCGACATCCACCTTGGCAAGGTGGCGCTCTACCACTGAGCTATACCCGCTTGCTTTGGTCGATCGGGTGCTTTCCGTGAAAGCCTTTTATTATTATGGCAAAAGTTTCCGGGAGTGTCAAGGGATTTTTAAATTTGCTCGCCAAAATCTTCCGGCGTTTCGGATGGGGAAAACCAAACACTGGATTCGGCGGGTTTGGTGGTGGTGTTTTCCCCTTCTGCCGAACCAGCTAGCATGCCGGGGGAGTGACCGAGTTTGCCCGCGATCGCATTTTGCCGTAAATTACGCATGAGGCTGCCCATCTCCAGAGCATTCATGGCATAACTCCACCCCAAATTGCTTTTGATGCCAGCCCGTTCTAAGGCTTGCTGCATGGTATCGGCGGTAATTACCCCAAAAACCACGGGAACGCCGGTTTGGAAGCTGGCGTTGGCAATGCCTTTGGAGGCTTCGGCGGCTACGTAGTCAAAGTGGGGCGTTTGACCGCGAATGACCGCTCCCAGACAAATAATAGCATCGTAGTTGCTAGCAAGGGCTAACTGGCGGGCTACCATGGGCAGCTCGAAGCTACCGGGCACCCAGATATAATCAACTTGGCTACCATGGGGGTTGGTATCGACACCGTGACGCTGGAGGCAATCCTGGCATCCCTGCAGGAGCTTGTTGGTAATCATGTCGTTAAAACGACCAATAGCGATCGCGAATTGCAAGGATTGCGCGTCGGTAAAAGTTCCTTCAAAAACAGTCATGTTGGCTGTGGTTGATGAAATAGAGATTTATAGAGATTTTGAACGGTTGAAAATGAATATCAAAAATAGAGGGGAAAAAGGCATCGGGCAGGGTCAACCCCGCCCACTTTTTCCCGCATACCTAGCAAAATTTTTTGGCTATAGGCTTGGAAGCTGCTAGAGGTTATACCACCAGGTAGTTGAGAACGCCAACGGCGATCACCAAAAGAATCCACAATCCAGAACCAACGAAAATCAATCTTTTGGATTGATCCCAGTTGGCAGGAGAAGCATAGGCAACTGGCACAGCCACCACCATCACGAAAGAAAGTAAAACCAGCGCCGTTAAAGCTACTTGAAACAAAATAGACATGTTCCTTTTCTCCCAAGACAGTACGATAAAGAACTAGTGAAAATTACTTAAAAACTAGGTAGGTATGGGGAACGCGATCGCCCCCGAGTAGTACGCTACCAAAAAATGGGTCGATCGCGGCTATATTTTCTCCGAGCTTGCCCAACTTTTGCCTACCTTTTTCCGAAAACTGCCTGGTTTTTTTAAGCGGAGGCTGTTTCTGCCAATTTGCTGAGCTTTTCCTGTTGGTCTTTGGCAATACAGGCTTGGATAATGGATTCCAGGTTGTGGTTGCCGGCAAGGGTATCTCCTTCCAAAACCGTATCGAGGTTGAAATTTTGGTTGAGACGGTGGTCGGTGACGCGGTTGTCTTTGTAGTTGTAAGTGCGGATTTTTTCGGAACGTTCGCCGCCGCCAATTTGCGATCGCCGCATGTCCGTAACTTCGCTATGCTGTTTTTGCAGCTCCCATTCGTACAGTTTGGCGCGCAAAATTTGCATGGCACGTTCGCGGTTTTGCAGCTGCGATCGCTCTTCTTGACAGAAAATACGCCATCCCGTTGGTTTGTGGTACAAATCGACAGCGGTTTCCACCTTGTTCACATTTTGCCCACCGGCACCGCTGGCACGTGCGGTTTTAATTTCCACATCTTTGGGATCGATTTGCACATCCACATCGTCCACTTCCGGCATCACGGCCACCGTAGCTGTAGACGTATGCACGCGACCCCCCGCTTCGGTGGCTGGTACCCGTTGCACCCGGTGTACGCCGGCTTCGTATTTTAGCTTGCTGTATACCCAATCGCCGCGAATTTCCAGAATGGCTTCTTTAAACCCGCCAGCCTCTGAAGGGGATTCGCTTAACAACTTCACCTGCCAGTTTTGGCTTTGAGCGTAGCGGGTGTACATGCGCACCAAATCCCCCGCCCAAATGCAGGCTTCATCGCCTCCGGTACCAGCGCGCACTTCCAACATAATGCTTTTCTCATCGTTGGGATCGCGCGGCAAAAGCAAGATTTTTAAGCGATTTTCAATATTTTCTAGTTTTTCTTGTAACTGTTGGACTTCCAGCTGCGCCATTTCGCGCATTTCCTGGTCGCCACCCGCATCTTTAAGAATTTGTTTGGCTCCGTCTAGTTCCTCGTTCACCTCTTTCCAGGTGTTGTAGGTACTGATGATGTCATCAAGCATCGAACGCTCTTTGGCAATCCGTTGCAGCTCGCTCGGATCGCTGCTTACATCCGGATCGGCCAGACGGCGCGTTAGCTCTTGATAGGTTTGTTCGACGGATTGTAGTTTGTTGAGTAAATAAGCTTCAGCCATAATGCCGCGATCGCCATGTCGAGATAGCAGAGAATTCTAGCAGCCCCTTGGCGCTGCTAGAAAAGAACAAGGACCCAACCAGCATCAAAATGCCCCTCGTAGGACACCTGATTATTTATTTTGTCTGGTTGTTTTTTCCTTTCATACCATATTTTCTCAAGAACCGCTCGACACGTCCTTCCGTGTCAATAATTCGTTGGGTTCCCGTGTAGAAAGGATGGTTCCCCGACCAAACGTCTACGTGAAGTTCCGGTTGGGTAGAACCGACGGTGGTTACCCACTCGCCGTTACAGTAAACTTTCGCTTCGGGATACCATTGAGGGTGAATGTCTGGTTTGGGCATAACCAACTCCGAAAAATAGCCAATGATACGATGAAACAGTAGAAAGAAAGATTCTCGCTGGAATGATTGGGGACGGCAGATTGCAGCGCCCAATCTACCGCTGTTATTGTTATTTTAACGTTTTTTGCCAGTCCCTGCGATCTAGCGTTTCGAGTATTGCGGGGACTTGCGAGCTTTACGCAGCCCGTACTTGCGCCGTTCTTTTGCCCTGGGGTCACGGGTCAAATAGCCTTCGCTCTTGAGGGGATGGCGGTTTTCCGGGTCGAGCTGGCAAATCGCCCGCGCCACCCCCAAACGAATGGCTTCTGACTGTCCGGTCAAGCCGCCGCCGTGGACGTTGACCAAGACATCGTAGTCGTTTTCCAGTCCCAGGGTCTCCATGGGAGATTTTAGTTTGGCCAGATGACTGGGATTTTCTTGAAAGTAGTCGTCGGCACTCTTTTTGTTAATGGTGACTTGACCATCTCCGGGAACCAAACGCACTCTAGCTACAGAGGTTTTGCGGCGACCGGTTCCTCGATAGACAACCCGGTCGGTTTCGTTTACTGCCATGATTCTCCTCCTTTCGGAATGGTTTGCAAGTCAATTTTTTGTGGTTTTTGCGCGGTGTGGGGATGTTCCGGACCGGCATAGATTTTGAGTTTTTTCAGCATTTGCCGCCCCAAGGTGTTTTTGGGGAGCATGCCTTTGACAGCTTCTTGGATGATGCGCTCGGGAATGCGGTTTTTCAGCTGCTCGAAGGTCTCTACCTTCATGCCGCCGGGTCTTCCGGAGTGGCGGCGGTAGAGCTTTTGATAGCGTTTTTTACCGGTCACGGCCACTTTATCGGCGTTGACCACGACGACGAAAGCTCCCGTATCCATGTGGGGCGCGTATTGGGGGTTGGTTTTGCCTTTTAAGAGGTTGGCCAGTTCGCTGGCCAAACGTCCCAGACGCTGCCCAGAGGCATCAACGACGTACCAGGGACGTTCTACGTCTTTGGGGGTGGGTGTGTAGGTTTTGTTCATTGTTTCGATCCTTATAGTGACTCCTGGGTTGGCCCATGGCAGGTGGAGGCAGGTGGGGGAGCATCGGCCGTCAGGGGACGAACCAGAAAGTGGGGCATGGTAGCCTGCCAAATGCGCGGAGAAAAGGGGGAATGGGGATAGCCTACACCCAGCAAACACAATCCGTGGGCGGGGGCAGCGTATTTCACCAGTTCGCGCCGTTCTTGCTGCCAAATATCTTGAAAGTCAGCTACGGAGAGCTGTTTTCTCCCTACCAACACTAGCATGCCTACCAGCAAACGCATCATGCCGTAGAGAAAGGCATTGGCTTGCATGTCGATGTACAGGAAAGACCCCAGACGCCGGCAGGTGGCGCGGTGGACGTTGACCCAAGCATGGGTGCGTTGGGAACCGCTGCGCTGAAAAGCGGACAGGTGGTGCTGCCCGAGTAAGGGAATCAGTGCTTGTTGGATGGCTAGTTCATCGAGCGCGGCGTGGTAGTAGTGCCAAGCAAAGGGCCGGATGAATAGGTTGGGGATGGCGTCGGTATAGATGGTATAGCGATAGCGACGCCAGATCGCGGAAAAGCGTGCATGCCAGTTGGCGGGAACCGATTGCGAGTCTAAAATGGTGATATCTGCGGGTAGTTGGGCGTTTAAGACCGCTTTCCATTTGGTGGCCGGAATGGAGCTGTTGGCTTCAAAGTGGGCTACTTGGGCAGCGGCGTGA
Organism: Geitlerinema sp. PCC 9228; assembly: GCF_001870905.1. Lineage (NCBI taxonomy): Bacteria > Bacillati > Cyanobacteriota > Cyanophyceae > Geitlerinematales > Geitlerinemataceae > Geitlerinema > Geitlerinema sp. PCC 9228. Next base: position 14,324 of record NZ_LNDC01000135.1, on the reverse strand, counting down.
ACGCCCGTATCGGTTCTGCCGGCGGCAATGAGGGGAACCTGTTGTTGGGCAATGGAAGCGATCGCGTTTTCCACTTCTTCTTGGACGGTGCGTTGCTGGGGTTGCCGCTGCCATCCGTGAAAATGGGTCCCCACGTACTGGAGAACCAGGGCAATTCGCTGCTTGGACGCACTCATGAATGGCCCGGCCTGCTAGACCAGCTCCACAATCGCCATATCCGCGTTGTCGCCGCGGCGGCTGACGGTGCGGATGATGCGGGTATAACCCCCTTGGCGATCGCCGTAGCGTTCGTGGACTTGGCTGAACAGGGCATGCACGAGGTTTTTATCGTAAAGGTAGCCCAAGGCCCGCCGCCGGTCTTCCAGGGTTCCTTTTTTGGCTAGGTTGACAATCCGTTCGGCTTCGGAGCGGACGGCTTTGGCCCGGGCTTTGGTGGTGGTGACGCGACCGTGGCGGATGAGTTCGGTGGTTAGCGATCGCAACAGCGCCCGCCTTTGGTCGGCTGGCTTGCTTAGATGGGGAACACGACGACGGTGACGCATGGTTGTACGGAAATATCTTCAAACGACAAGTGGATGAGAAAGACGGATACGCCATAACTAAGGGCGTTCCCGACCAGCCAGCCCCTGGCATGGCAGGGGAGAGGCAGCGCTTCAATGTCTACGGCGTTCTGGCTGGTTTTTCTTGGGGAAGGGTAATCCCCAAACGTTTTTGCAGGGCTTCGATTACCTCGTCGGCAGATTTCTGCCCGAAGTTTTTAATTTCTAGAAGTTCTTCCTGGGTATAATCCAGTAAGTCGGCTACTGAATTGATTTGGGCGCGTTTGAGGCAATTGTAAGCACGTACGGATAGCTGCAGTTCTTCGATGGGAATCTGGCTGGTGGGGTCTTCCACGGGAGATTCTTCTTTGTCCATGGACTCCAAAGTAATATCCTTGAGCGGCGAAAACAAATCCACCAGCACTTTGGCTGCTTCGCTGAGGGCTTCTTGGGGGGGCAAGCTACCGTTGGTCCAAATTTCCCAAATCAGCCGCTCTTTTTCCAAAGAACCGCCTACCCGGGCATCTTCGACAATATAGTTTACCTTCCGCACGGGCATAAAGACGGCATCGATTTGCAGAAAGTCCAAAGCCGATCCGTCTTCTTGACTTTTTTCTACTGGTCGGTAGCCCACTCCTCGCTCGATGCGAAACTCCATTTCCAGGGTTGCCCCCTCCGAAAGGGTAGCAATATGCTGGTTGGGATTGATGGTTTCCACTTCCGAGGGAACGTCAAAGTGTTCCGCTCGAGCTTCGGCAGGTCCCTGAACCAACAACCGACCGATTTGTGGCTGGGAGGAATGGCTTCTGAGGACGATCTCTTTCATGTTGAGCAGAATTTCGAGCACATCCTCCCGCACGCCTGGAATGGTGGCAAATTCGTGATTGACGCCGGCAATCCGCACCGCCGTGACTGCGGTTCCTTCTAGGTTGGACAGCAGCACCCGCCGCAGAGCGTTGCCGACGGTGGTTCCTTGCCCTCTTTCTAGCGGTTCGATGACGAATTTGCCGTATTGACTGCGATCGGATTCAATTGTGTGGGTTTCCACACATTCTATTTGAAACTGCGCCACGGAGTAACCTCCCTTCTCCTGTATCAACGGAAAGCTCTTTGCCTTCCGAATCGGTATTTGCTGCGAGGCTGCGGAGTGCTGTTCGGTATTGAGCTGAGCGATCTCAATCCTAAAAAATCTCCCGAAGCAGTAGCCATCCCTTAGACGCGACGGCGTTTGGGGGGACGACAGCCGTTGTGGGGAATGGGCGTTACATCGCGAATGAGGGTGATTTCCAGCCCGGCGGCTTGCAAAGCGCGGATGGCAGTTTCCCGACCGGCACCAGGACCGCTGACCATGACTTCAATTTGGCGCATGCCCTGGTCGCTGGCTTTGCGCGCGGCGTTTTCTGCTGCGGTTTGGGCGGCGAAGGGAGTTCCTTTTTTGGCACCTTTAAATCCAGTGGCACCGGCTGATGACCAGGAAACTACTTCTCCATTGGTGTCGCTAATGGTTACGATGGTGTTGTTAAATGTAGACTGGATGTACGCTACCCCATTCGGGACATTTTTCTTTTGTTTGCGAGCTCCGCCTTTTTTTGGTTTTGCCATAGGACTTTAACTTTGAGAACTTTGAAATTTGCTGCGAACGATGGATAGGAACAATGACATTGGCGATTTGCCAAGCGGGTTTTCAGGACCGCTAGTAGGCTCCCAAAGCAACTGAGGCTTCAGAAGTACGTTTCCTGCGGTGGAACCACGAAACAGATACCCCCTCGCCCAGAGAGTTGTCCCTCAGACCAAGTGGCTGCGGGTGCTGCGTGGGGAGTGGGTAGGTTGGTCGGGGCAAGGCCTCGATTGAGAAGGCCCTCTGTCTGACGGTTATTTGGGGGAAGGGGCTTTCCGCTTGTTGGCAATGGTTTTGCGACCGCCGCGCCGGCTGCGGGCGTTGGTGCGGGTTCTTTGACCGCGTACGGGCAATCCCATGCGGTGGCGACGCCCCCGATAGCAACCAATGTCCATGAGACGCTTGACGTTCATGGTTTCCCAACGTCGCAGGTCCCCTTCAACTTGGTAGTTGTTTTCGATGGTGTCCCGCAAAGTAGCGACTTCAGAATCTTGCAGGTCTTTGACCCTGGTGTCGGGACTAATTCTGGTCTGGGCTAAGATTTCCCGAGCCCGGGTATACCCAATGCCGTAAATGTAGGTAAGGGCGATTTCAATGCGCTTGTCGCGCGGTAAATCGACACTAGCAATCCGTGCCACGATTGTCTCCCTTGCTTTTTCTAGCTGCAATAACTACAAACAACACATATGGCCAGCCGATTGGCAGGCTCTAAGAGCGCGATGGTGGGGCTAACCTTGACGTTGCTTGTGTTTCGGGTTAGAACATATAACCATCACGCGGCCGCGACGGCGAATGACGCGGCATCGATCGCAAATTTTTTTGACGGATGCTCTTACTTTCATAACTATAATTTGGGCGTTTGGAAACCACTGCTGGATTTGGTGGAGGGAAAATGGCTCGGGCGGCTGGTGCTACCGTCAATTCCCCAAGCAGGGAGTCGGGGGAAATGGAATCCCAGTTGGGCGGAACGGTCTAGGTCCCCGGCTGTAGGGCAGTTGGTGACGAGCTCGCCACCGCGGCCGTCGCTGCTTGGGCTAGGGCACGGTTATCCCCCTGCTCGGACATCTCCGCTGGGTATTTTCGATCCGTTTGCCGGCCGCGCTGTCCGGAGAAAGGGCGGAGGTTCCTCGGCTGGTGGCGGGGAAGTCACAAGCCCCGGGCTTTCCCTGGGGACGATGCCGATAAAGGCAACACTACAAACTTAATATTATACCAATTTCCGGTTTAATTGCAAAGATTTGGTGGGGGAAAACAACAGGAAAGGACGCTATGCTGGGTTACTTTTTCCGCAAACGGTAGGTAATGCGGCCTTTGCTCAGGTCGTAGGGGGTCAGTTCCACTTTCACGCGATCGCCGGGGAGAATTTTGATATAGTTCCGGCGAATTTTGCCCGAAATATGGGCTAGGACGTTGTAGCCATTGTCCAGATCGACGCGAAACATAGCATTGGGGAGTGATTCGGTTACTGTGCCTTCTAATTCGATTAAATCCTGTTTAGCCAAGGTAGGTTTCCTCCATAACAGTGAGTGACTAAGACGAAGCTTGCCCAAATCTATTTTAGAAAAGAGGCTTTTGGTCCCAGCCACTCATCGATATCCTACCCAGGTCCAACTAGCCGGGTGAGGGCAGTTGGCCTGGCAGCGGTTATTTACCAGCTGTACTGGGGTTTTCTTGTAGGGTGCCTTGCAAAGCTGCGGTTACTTCTGCCATAGAGCGATCGCCATTGACCGATTGCAAGCGATCGCGCTGTCGGTAAAAATCAATCACCGGTGCCGTTTGTTCCCGATAAACTTGCAAGCGGCGGCGAATGGTTGTTTCCGTATCGTCGTCGCGCCCGCGTTGCAACAGGCGGGTCACCAACGTTTCGTCAGGAACCTCTAAATTCACCGCATAGTCGAAAGGCTGCTCGATTTCCCAGAGCAACTGTTCCAAAAAGGAAGCTTGATCCACATTTCGAGGAAACCCATCCAGGATCCACCCACGCTGTTTGGTATCTTCCTGGGTCAAGCGATCGCGAATCATCGCCAAAATCAAATCATCAGGGACCAAATCCCCCGCCTCCATATAGGATTTTGCCTGCTGTCCCAAAGACGTAGCTTCGGCAACATGCTGGCGCAAAATATCCCCCGTAGAAATATGGGGAATATTTTCTTTTTCCGCTAGGGTAGCAGCTTGAGTTCCCTTGCCTGCCCCTGGAGGTCCTAATAAAATTACTCGCATGGTTATTTATCGCTATGGTTTCTAAACTTCGAGACGTTCTACAATTTCGTATTCGCCATTCGTTCGTAGCGTTGGGAAATAACCGCCGTTTGCACTTGCTTCGCGGTTTCAATAGCCACTCCCACCAAAATCAGCAAGGAAGTAGCCCCAAAACCTTGGAAAGTGCGTACCTGGGTAGCGCTTTCCACTGCTGTCGGCACAATAGCTACGCAACCGAGGAAAATCGCCCCCAATAAAGTCAAGCGATTTAAAACCCGCTGCAGGTAATCGCTGGTTGCCTTGCCCGGACGAATTCCCGGAATACTAGAACCCATTTTTTTCAAATTTTGGGAAATATCCACGGGATTCATAATCAAAGATGTATAGAAATAGCTAAAGAAAACGATCAACACCAAATAAACCAAGGCATACAACCAAGGGGCCTGCCCGGCCGGATTGAGGTAGGCAGCTATTTCGCTCAACCAAGCATTGCCCGTTAGCTGTGCTAAAGACAGGGGCAAAAACAACACGGCAGAAGCAAAAATAATCGGCAGAACACCACCTTGGTTGAGGCGCAGCGGCAGGTAGCTCGTCCGTTCGCGGTACAAGCGGCGACCCACTTGTCGGCGTGCCGAAACAATGGGAATCCGGCGGTTGGCTTCTTGAACGAAGACAATACCGACAATCATCACCAAAAACACCAACGTCAGCACCAGCACCCCAGCCAAAAACTCGCGGTTGCCTTGTTGGGCGCTGACCTGTGCCTGTTCGATGGTTTGTCCCAATGACGTGGGCAAGGTAGCCACAATGTTGACAAAAATCAATAGGGAAGCCCCGTTGCCAATACCTTTTTCAGTAATCAGCTCCGAAACCCACATCACAAACATGGACCCGGCCGTTAGGGTCAGCACCGTTTGCAGGACAAAGAGAATGGGAGCATCGGGGTTTTCCGCATAGTTGCGCAGCCAAAAAGAAAAGGCGGTACTTTGAATAATGGCCCAGCCCAAGGCTACGTAACGGGTATATTGGGAAATTTTGCGCCTGCCCGCTTCCCCTTCATTTTTTTGCAAATCTTCCAGTTGCGGGAGGGCCGCCGTCATCAACTGCATAATAATTGATGCGTTAATGAACGGTAAAATCCCGAGCACAAAAATCCCCAAGGTGGCAAATCCACCCCCGGAGAAAATATTTAAAAAACCAATAAAAGGGGCATTTTGGATATCGGCAGCAAATCGTTCCCGGTCGATACCAGGAACTGGTAAATAAATCCCCAAGCGGACCAAAAAAATCAAGCCAATGGTTACCAGCAACCTACCGCGCAGTCCGGCCTCTTTCGCCATCTGCATGAAGGTTTCCTGGGCGCTTGGTGTTGTGGAATCGCGAGGAGTAACCATAAAGGAATACCTCAGGTAAGAGTACAGAGCCTAACGTTTAGCTTAACCCATTGCCACCAGAGGGCACATACCCGGCCGCTTGCTGCTTTTTAAGAAGAATCGGGGAGGCCAAGGCGATCGCTGTTTTGCGTTTCCCGGTCCGGTTAGCGGACGACTTACCAAGGCGGCTAGATTGGGGCTGGTGACTCTAGGACTGCCCTTCAATTTCGCAGCGGCCACCAGCGGCTTCAATTTTGGCGCGAGCGCTGCGGCTAAAGGCGGCGGCTTTTACGGTCAGGGGAACGTTCAGCTCGCCATCGCCCAAAATTTTTACCGGTGCCTTGATCTGATGGATAATGCCTGCTTCTTGCAGGGTTTGTGGGGTCACTTCGGCATGGCTTTCAAAGGTAGCTAAATGCCCCACATTCACTGCCATATATTCTTTCGAGTTTACCTTGGGGAAGTATTTCAACTTGGGCAAACGACGGTAAAGGGGTTGTTGACCGCCTTCAAAGCCAGGGCGGGGACCGGCACCGGAACGAGCTTTTTGTCCGCGCATGCCTTTGCCGCAGCTAGCGCCTTGTCCGGCAGAAATACCGCGTCCCAAGCGTCGCCGTTTTTGGTAAGAACTGGGTTTTGCCTTCACTTGGTGAATTTTCATAGCTATCGCTGTTGGCATCTTACAGATCGCTCACTTCATCATTGGTTTAGGAGTAGATTTGCTCTAGGGGCACATCGCGCTCTTGGGCAGCTTCCAAGAAGGTACGCAGTTCCGAGAGGGCATGGACGGTGGCCCTGGCGTTATTGAGGGGGTTGTTGGACCCCAGCTGCTTGGCCAGGACGTTGCGTACGCCCGCCAGTTCGAGTACTGTACGCACGGCACCACCGGCAATTACACCGGTTCCGGGGGCGGCGGGTCGCAGGAGGACTTCGGCGGCGGTTGCTTGACCGTAGGAGATATGGGGAATGGAGTTAGATTTGGTCAGGGGAACGTCCACCAGGTGTTTTTTGCCATCGGCAACCCCTTTTTTCACGGCGCTAATGACATCGCCGGCTTTGCCGACGCCTACGCCCACTTGACCTTTTTGGTTGCCCACAATCACGACGGCGCGGAAGTTCAGTTTTTTCCCGCCTTTGACGACTTTGCTAACCCGGCGGATTTGGACAACCCGTTCTTGCCAGTTGGAGTCTTTTTCGCGGGTGCGATTGTTTTTTTGACGACGCTCTGCCATAGATATGTCCTTGTTCGTTGGGATGCTCTGGTTGGTTTGCGTGTATGCCTGTGGTGGGGGATTGGGGGAGCTGCTGGCGGCCGGCGGTGGCAGCTGCGAGGGGGGTGGTTAGAAGTTCAATCCCCCTTCTCGAGCGCCTTCGGCGAGGGCAGCGACGCGGCCGTGGTAGACGTTGCCACCGCGGTCGAAGACGACTTTTTGCACGCCCTTTTCTAGAGCTCGCTGGGCCACTAGTTTACCTACAGAAGCGGCGGCTTCGCAGGTGGCGGTGGAGGAAAGCTGCGATCGCAGGTCTTTGTCCAGGGTAGAGGCGGCTACGATGGTATGGTGCTGGGTATCGTCGATGGCTTGCACGTAAATGTGTTGGTTGGATCGAAAGACGCACAAGCGGGGACGTTCGGGGGTACCAAAGACACGCTTGCGCACCCGATCGTGGCGTCTTTTAATTTGTTCTTTACGAGTTCGCTTCATAATCGCTTCTGCTTAAATGACTGGATGGCTAGGGAACAGACAAAGAAGGATCTGGGACTGCCAGCAACCAAGGGGCAAACCCACACATTATTTTTTCCCGGCTTTGCCGGCTTTGCGCCGTACTTGTTCTCCTTGGTAGCGAATCCCCTTGCCTTTGTAGGGTTCGGGGGGGCGCAGGTCGCGAATTTTGGCGGCGGTATCGCCGACTTTTTCTTTGTTGATGCCGCGGATGAAGATGTTGGTGTTGTTTTCTACGGCAAACTCGATGCCTTCTGGAGCTGCCATTTGCACGGGTTTGCTGAAGCCCAGGTTGAGCGTTAGCGTGTTGCCCTGCAGCTGGGCGCGGTAGCCGACCCCTTGGATTTCCAGGCGAATTTCAAATCCTTTGGATACGCCTTCGACCATGTTGGCGATGAGGGTGCGGCACAATCCGTGCAGCCGTTTGGCTTGTGGGGAGTCATCCCGGGGTCGGACGGTGACGGTGTTGTTTTCGTGTTCGATGATGACGCGATCGGGCAGAACCCGGGAGAGTTCTCCTTTCGGTCCTTTGACGCTAACTTGTTGTCCGTCTAGGGTGAGGTTGACTTTGTCGGGGATTTCAACAGGACGCTTGCCAATTCGAGACATAGTTTGGTTTCCTCAGGGCGAGTGTTCGCTGCGTTGGGCTGGGGCGGAAAGAGCGGTGGCGCTACCAAATGTAGCAGAGGACTTCTCCGCCAATGCCTTGGCGTCTGGCTTCGCGGTCGGTCATGATGCCTTTGGATGTGGAAATTACGGCTACGCCGATACCGCCCAATACGCGGGGTAGTTCTTTGCGGTTGGAGTACACGCGCAATCCCGGTTTGCTAACTCGCTTGAGCGTATGGATGGTGGGTTGGCGGTTTTTCCCTTTGTATTTCAAGGAAATGGTGATATTTTTCTTGACTCCTTCGCTGTGTTCTTCGTAGTCGGCGATGAAACCTTCTTCTTTGAGGACTTGGGCAATGCTACGTGTCATTCTGGTGGAAGGCACTTCCGTGGTGGGGTGCTTCACCAAACAGGCATTGCGAATCCGGGTGAGCATATCTGAGATTGTGTCGTTAGCCGCCATCTTCCCTCCTGATTCTATTCCCTTAATTGTCACGGAAGGGCATGCCTAATTCTCTGAGCAAGGCGCGACCCTCCTCGTCGGTATTGGCTGTGGTGACGATGGTGATGTCCATGCCACGGATTTGGTCGATGCTGTCGTAATCGACTTCTGGAAAAATAAGTTGTTCGCGAATGCCTAAGGTATAGTTGCCGCGACCGTCAAAGCTTTTGGGACTGATGCCGCGAAAGTCGCGAATGCGGGGCAGCGCTAGGTCGATCAGGCGTTCGAGAAAGGAATACATGCGTTCGCGCCGTAGCGTTACCATCAAGCCGATGGGCATGCCTTTGCGGATTTTGAAGCCAGCGATCGCTTTTTTGGCGCGGGTAACCACCGGTCTTTGTCCGGTAATTACGGATAGTTCCTGAATGGAGGAATCCAGTGCTTTGGCGTTCTGGGCGGCTTCTCCCAGGCCGCGATTGATGGTAATTTTGACCAGTTGGGGAACCTGATGGATGTTGCTGTAGTTAAACTGTTTCATCAGGTTCGGTACAATGCTTTCCCGATACTGTTTTTTGAGTTTTAGGGTCATGGTTGCTATCCTCGTTGTCCCTGGTCTTGGTCAGGGGGGTAATGGCCAGATGGGTGGCGTTGAATTTAGTCGATGATTTCGCCGGTTTTTTTAAGTTTGCGGACTTTGCGTCCGTCTTCGGTGAAGGTATAGCAAATCCGGCTGGCGACTTCGTTTTTGGTGGAATACAGCATGACGTTGGAGCTGTGCATGGGGGCTTCTTGGGTGACGATTTGCCCGGATTCGCCTTCCTGTTGGGGTTTCACGTGTTTGGTTTTGACGTTCATCCCCTTAACGATGACTTTGCTCTCTTTGGGGAGGGCGCGCAAAACTTCCCCAATTTTGCCTTTGTCTTTGCCAGAGATGGCCTGGACGGTATCTCCTTTTTTTACGTGCATTTTGTAGGGTTTGGCGGGTTTTTGCTGTTTGCGCTTTCTCTTGGATGCCATTAGAGAACCTCCGGTGCCAAAGAAACGATTTTGGTGAAGTTGCGATCGCGCAATTCCCTTGCCACCGGACCAAACACCCGGGTACCGCGGGGGTTGTTGTCGGGGTTGATGACCACGGCGGCGTTATCGTCAAAGCGGATGCTCATGCCGCTTTCGCGACGCAGTCCTTTGCGGGTTCTAACAATCACAGCCCGCACGATATCGGATTTCTTCACGGCCATGTTGGGAATGGCGTCTTTAACCACGGCAATCACCACATCGCCAACGCCTGCATAGCGACGGTTACCGCTGCCTAAGACGCGGATGCACATTAAGCTTTTCGCGCCGCTGTTATCGGCTACTTTGAGGTACGATTCTTTCTGGATCACGTTTGCTCTCCTACTTGTTCCAAGCGAGAAGGACTTTCTATGATTTCCAAAACTTTCCAGCGTTTGGTACGGCTGAGGGGTCGCGTTTCTTGGATGCGTACGCGATCGCCTTCGAGGCAGCGTTCTTCCTCATCGTGAACCTTATATTTCTTCGTACGCACCACAATTTTGCCGTACTTCGGGTGGGCGGTGCGGTTTTCCACTGCCACCACCACGGTCTTTTGCATTTTGTTGCTGACTACAACACCAACTCTTTCTTTCGTTGCCATGGAAATAACTCCTTCATCCCATTAGGTGGCAGAGGTTTGTGATGGTTCGGATGCTTCCTCGCTCTGGGTGCTGGTTTGTTGTTTTCTTTCATGTTCCACGGTCATCAACTGGGCCAAACGGTGTTTGGCGTGCTTGATTTCGTGGGGTTTCTCCAAACGACCCGTTGCTTTTTCCAAGCGCAATTCAAACAATCGCTGTTTGAGGCGCACAATTTCTTGAGCGATTTCCTCGTCGCTTAACTGCCGAACTTCAGAAATTTTAGGAAACGCCATAGTTATGTTTGCTCCTGTTCGCGCGTAATAATCTTCGTCTTCACAGGCAACTTATGGGAAGCTAGGCGCAGTGCTTCCAAGGCCACCTCTTTAGATACGCCTCCCATTTCAAATAAGACCCGACCGGGTTTGACGACAGCCACCCAATATTCGGGGGTTCCTTTCCCGGATCCCATCCGGGTTTCGGCGGGGCGCATGGTAATGGGCTTGTCTGGGAAGATACGAATCCAAATTTTGCCACCCCGGCGGACGTAGCGGGTCATGGCGCGACGGCTGGCCTCGATTTGGCGGGCGGTAATCCAATGAGGTTCTAAAGTAATTAAGCCATACTCACCAAAGTTTAAATTGTTCCCTCTGGTGGCTTTACCTCTCATGCGCCCGCGCTGCTGCTTGCGGTATTTGGTCCGTTTTGGAAAAAGCATAACAATTATCCTTTAAACATCTAACTGGCGCAACTGACAACCGGTCGGGGTATTTATGCCCCCACGCCATCCCGACGCCGTTGTTGCCGGCGAATGGGCTGGGATTCGGCGGCAGCCGAGGTATCTTCCTCGCCGGGAATAATTTCTCCTTTAAAGATCCAGACCTTAACGCCCAAAATGCCGTACTGGGTGTGGGCGGTGCGGTAGGAATAGTCTAGGTCGGCCCGCAGGGTGTGCAGGGGAACCCGTCCTTCTCGGGTCCATTCTGTCCGGGCAATTTCTGCCCCGTTCAAACGCCCGCTGACTTGAATTTTAATTCCTTCTACACCAGCTTTTTGGGCTCTTTGGATGGCTTGGCGGACCACCCGACGGAAGGAAACCCGACGTTCTAGTTGCTGGGTGATGTATTCCGCGAGCAGGTTGGCATCGGCATCCACGCGGGTCACTTCCACGACGTTGATGCGAATTTGGCGGTTGCCTCCCAGCAAATCCTGCAAGCCGGTTCTCAAGGCTTCGATGCCGCTGCCGCCGCGACCGACGACCACTCCGGGACGGGCGGTGCGTACTTCTAAGTCGATTTGGTCGGCTTTGCGCTCGATGCGGATTTCGGAAATCCCAGCGTTGCTAAGCTGCTTGTAAACGTAGTCGCGGATTTGGAAGTCTTCTTGTAATAGTTCTGGGTAGCGACCGCTGTTGGCAAACCAAATGGAACGGTGTTCTTGATTGATGCCAAGGCGGAAACCCGTTGGATGTATTTTCTGTCCCACGAATCTCTCCTTACAATGAATCCACCAGTGAGGTTGTCTACTCCTCTTCTAGCTGAGGCGCGACGGCGATGGTAATGTGGCAGGTGGGTTTGCGCACTTGATAAACCCGTCCTTGTGCCCGGGGTCGATAGCGCCGCAGGTAAATGCCTTGGTCGGCGAAAGCTTTGCTGACCACCAAGCTGGCACGGTCCAAACCTTCGTTGTGTTCGGCGTTGGCGGCGGCGGAACGCAAGACTTTCAGAATCGGTTCGCAGGCGCGGTAGGGCATAAAGCGAAGTACAATCAAAGCATCTTGATAGGTACGGCCGCGGATCTGGTCGAGGACGCGACGCACTTTGGTGGGGGACATGCGTATGTGACGGGCGATCGCCTTCACTTCTTGGGTATCGTCAACAGCAACAGCCATATCTTTCTCCTAATTGTTGCTCCTAGCAAGTGGCGAAAATCTGCTTGCAGACCGAGGGGAGTCCTAGCGACCGGCCTTTTTGTCTTTGGCGTGTCCCCGGTAGGTCCGGGTGGGGGCAAACTCGCCTAACTTGTGCCCCACCATTTGTTCGGTGATGTAAACGGGAACGTGCTGCCTGCCGTTGTGAACGGCGATGGTATGCCCCACCATATCGGGGAGAACTGTGGAAGCACGGGACCAGGTTTTAATCACCTGTTTATCACCCTTTTCGTTCAGCTTTTCAATTTTTTTGAGCAAACTATCTGCTACGAAAGGGCCTTTTTTCAGAGAACGACCCATTGCGATCCCTCCATTTGGTTCAACCAATCAATGCAGCAATTGAATTATTTGTTCCGACGGCGAACAATAAATTTATCGCTGTTTTTCTTACGTTTGCGGGTCTTGTAGCCCAAGGTGGGTTTGCCCCAGGGGGTTACCGGACTGGGTTTGCCAATGGGGGCCCGACCTTCGCCGCCGCCGTGGGGGTGGTCCACGGGGTTCATCACGCTGCCGCGTACGTGGGGACGGCGTCCTTTCCAGCGTTTTCTACCAGCTTTGCCCTGGTTAATATTGCGCTGTTCGGAGTTGCCCACTTGTCCGATGGTGGCATAGCACTCTTTGCGGACCATGCGGGCTTCTCCGGAGGGCAGTTTGATGGTAACGTAGTTACCTTCTTTGGCGGCTACTTGGGCCATGCTGCCGGCGGCGCGAACGATTTGCCCGCCACGGCCGGGAACCAGTTCCACGTTGTGGATGGCGGTTCCCAGGGGAATCCGGCTTAAGGGCAGGGCATTGCCCAGTTCGATGGGAACGTCGGGACCGGCGGTGATAAAGCTACCTACTTGCAAGCCGGTGGGATACAGGATGTACCGTTTTTCCCCGTCTTGATAGTACAGCAGGGCAATACGCGCGTTGCGGTTGGGGTCGTATTCGATGGCTGCGACTTTGGCGGGAATGTTGTGTTTGTCCCGGCGGAAGTCTACATACCGATAGCGACGCTTGTTGCCCCCACCGCGATGGCGGCAGGTGATGGTACCGCGGTTGTTTCTGCCTTTGGCACGATGCTTGCCTTTGGTGAGGGCTTTTTCTGGTTGTGCGCGGGTGATTTCCGAAAAGTCGGATAGGCTGTAATCCCGCGTTCCCGGTGTGTAAGGTCTGAGGGTACGAATAGCCATAACAATTGCTGGTGTGAGCGACAATCGGGGGCGACAGAGTCCAGGTTTATACTTCTGGGAACAAGGTGATGCTGTCGTCGCCGGCTAGGGTAACGATCGCTTTTTTATAGCGGGGTTTGTGCCCGAAGAAGCGACCGACGCGGCGATATTTGCGTGGGGGATTGACGGTGCGGACTTTGTCCACTTTGACGTCGAACAGCTGCTCGATGGCGGCTCGAATTTGTGGTTTGGTTGCCTGCGGTGCCACCTCAAAGGTGTATTTGTTTTCTTCCATGAGGATGGTGGCTTTTTCGGTTACGATGGGGCGGCGGATGATATCGGCTAGGGTCCGCAGGTCTTCTGGTTGGTTAGTCGTCACCATACACCTCCTGGATTTGGTTCAAGGCGGTTGAGGTTACCACCAGGCGGTCGGCGGTCAATAGGTCGTAAACATTTAGGTTGTTGACGTAGATGAGCTTGACGCCTGGTAGGTTGCGCATGGAGAGGGTTACGTTGGGATCCGGTTTCGGCGCGATCGCCAAAACCCGACAACGATCGGGATCGATGCCCCATCGCTGCAAGGCGGCATAGACTTCTTTGGTTTTCGGACGTGGCAGCCGGTCGTTGAAGTCTTCCACCACCACGGCGTCTTGCAAGCAGTCTTGAAAGGCGGTGCGCAAGGCTAGCCGTCTTTCTTTGCGGTTCATTTTGATTTCAAAGTCGCGGGGTTTGGGACCGAAAATTACGCCACCACCGCGCCACAAGGGCGAGCGAATGGACCCTGCCCGGGCGCGACCGGTTCCTTTTTGCCGCCACGGTTTGCGTCCGCCACCGCGAACTTCGGAACGAGTTTTGGCAGAGGCTGTCCCTTGGCGGGAATTGGTCATCTGACGCACGAGGGCGCGATGCACGATGTGAGAGGCGTTTTCCGGTTTGGCGACCCGCCACTCGAAGTTGATTTGGGAGACTTCTTCTCCTTCCCAGTTTTTGACAGCGCAGTTAACCATATTTGTTCTGCTACTTACTAATAGGTTATTTACTGGACAATAATTGACTTTTATTGACTTGATAGTCGTAGCCATCTTTCTTAAAGATTGGCTGGATGTGA
>NZ_LNDC01000134.1 GCF_001870905.1 Geitlerinema sp. PCC 9228 | reverse complement strand
CAAGACTTGCAACCTACCAAAGCACAACCTTCACCAACCTCTTCGCAGTCAAAAGCTAAGCAACCTTCTTCAGCAACATCTTCTCCACCTACGTCTAGTCAGAAATCGTCTAAATCCAAGCAGAAACCTTCGCTTCGTTCCTTTGAATTTGAAACGGCAACTGTAACCGTAGAAATTGAAAAAATGAAAACAGGATTGTTCGGAAGAAAAATTCAAAGAAATATCCAAATTCATATTCATCGCCGTCGCCAACAAGCACAAGGCTTTAGCGAACCTCTGGGTAACAATATAGACCTGGAAATGGTTTATATTCCCTCGGGAACTTTTTTCATGGGAGCGCCAGAATCGGAGGAAGAAAGCAGAGACAAGGAACGACCCCGGCACCAAGTGAGCGTACCAGCTTTTTTTCTGGGGAAATACCCGGTGACTCAAGCGCAATGGCGCGCTGTAGCCAATCTTCCCAAATACGAACGCGACCTCAAGCCCAATCCATCCCTTTTTTCCGGGGATAATCGACCTGTGGAACAGGTATCTTGGTGGGATGCTGTAGAATTTTGCCAGCGTTTGTCCCAGCATACTGGCAGAGACTACCGACTTCCCAGCGAGCCGAGTGGGAATATGCCTGTCGCGCTGGCACGCAAACCCCTTTTTATTTTGGCGAAACCATTACCACCGACCTAGCCAATTATCGTGGTACTCGAGTTTACGGTCGGGGCAAAAAAGGGGAATATCGGGAAAAGACCACAGATGTAGGCAGCTTTCCTGCCAATGGATTTGGGCTTTTTGACATGCATGGGAATGTTTGGGAATGGTGTGCCGATGACTGGCATGATAATTACGAAGGGGCACCAGACGATGGTAGTGCTTGGATAGATAATGAAGATAGAACAAAAGCTGACAAGCTCCTGCGCGGTGGTTCCTGGCTCTACGTCCCGCGTGGCTGCCGTTCTGCGATTCGCGTCAGGAGGCGACCCGACGTCACCTACCGCAACCTCGGGTATCGCGTTGCGTGCGCTGTGGCGAGGACTTTCTAGACTTTTACCAGCCAATTTATGGGTCGTTGTTGTTGATTGTGTATACGTCAGCAGTTGCCCTGGTTACACCATCGGAATCCTAAATTTTTGGTCAAGCTAACATAACCAGCAGCCACAGGCAGGTATCTAACTGGTAAAAACGACAAAACTGTGCTATTCTCAACGGAAAAAGAGACTCGTTTCATCGATTATCCCTAGCATGAGCCAGTGTTTAAATCCCGACTGCTTGCATCAAAATCCTAAAAATACCAAATTCTGCCAGCGTTGCGGTAGTGAGTTGCAACTATTTCGGCGCTATCGAGCCATACGGATTTTAGGGAAAGGT